>NZ_DKXK01000035.1:0-40209 GCF_002492185.1 Lactococcus sp. UBA7128 | reverse complement strand
TCTATCCAGTTGAGCCACGGGTGCGCTTTTTGACTACCTGACTATTATAGCAAATCACCCTTATTAATGCAAGGACAAACTCATAAATAAACAAAAAAACCTAAATTATTCAGGTTTTTAGGCAAAATTTATGCAGCAGTTTTAATTAAAAGCATTCCATATAAGGAGAAGGGCAGCCAATATGAAAATACTCAGTAATAAAACAAAATCATTTTTCGACCACTTGAGTTGACGATACTTACTTCGTCCATCGCCTCCTTGATAGCCTCGCGATTCCATAGCAACCGCCAAATCTTCCGCACGACGGAAGCTCGAAACGAAGAGCGGAATCAATATCGGGATAATAGAGCGTACTTTTTGCAAGAGATTTCCTTCGCCAAAATCCATTCCTCTTGCCTTTTGGGCATTCATAATCATGGTTGTGTCGTCCATCAATGTTGGAATGAATCGCAGAGAAATCGAAAGCATTAGTCCTAATTCATGGACAGGGACTTTAATTTTCTTCAAGGGCGCTAAACCAGTTTCGATACCGTCCGCCAATGTTAGCGGTGGTGTTGTCAACGTTAAAACCGTGGACATAAAGATAATCAACACAAATCGGAAGAAAATATAAAGTGCATTAATCAAGCTCTCTGTTGATATTTTCAATATCCAAAACTGAAAAACAATATGTTCCCCAGGTGTAAAAAGCATCTGAAAAATGACTGTAAATAAAATCAAACCAATCATCGGCCTTAAGCCTTTAAGGAAATAAGAAATAGAAATTCCTGATAAAAGGACGCCGGCGAAGGTATAAAGAATTAGAAGTAAATAACCTAACCAGTCATGCGCAAAGAAAATCACAATAACAAAAATAAACATGACTAAAAGTTTACTGCGAGGATCCAAGCGATGAATCAGCGAATTTCCTGGGATATAGCGTCCCATAAGCATATTTTGCATTCTACTTTTTCGCCTCCTTCAGCACTTGAATCAACTCTTGCCGTTTAATCGGCAAACGGTCAAAAGCAATGCCTCGCTGCTCCAATTTTACAGCAAATTCCGTTGTTTTAGGTACGCCAAGCTCATGTTGCGTTAAGAAATCAACATTTTGAAAAACGTCCTGAGGTGTGCCCGATGATATAACACGACCTTTTTCTAAAAGGTACACCTTGTCCGCATATTCGGCCACATCATCCATATTATGTGTAACCAAAACGACGGTCTGACCTTTCTGGTGTAAGTGACTAAAGAGCGCCATCATCTCAATACGTGCTTTGGGATCCAATCCAGCTGTTGGTTCATCAAGAACGAGCACTTTGGGCTCCATTGCTAAAATCCCAGCAATGGCAACGCGACGCATTTGCCCACCTGATAATTCAAAAGGCGATTTTTCAAAGTTTTTTTCTGCTAAACCAACAAGCTCGAGTTTTTCACGCGCAATTTTAAGCGCCTCTTCTTGCGAGACACCAAAATTTTGTGGTCCAAAAGCAACATCCTTCAAAACTGTTTCTTCAAAAAGCTGACTTTCTGGAAACTGGAAAACAACCCCCACTTTTTTGCGTGCTGGCTTGATTTCTTTTTGTTTACTGCTGGCTTGAATAACAATATCGTCAATATTTACCTTACCTTCTGTGGGTTGCAGCAAGCCATTAAGATGTTGGAGCAGCGTTGATTTCCCTGAACCTGTATGACCAATAAGGGCAGTATAGCTCCCCTCCTCTACCTCCAAATTAATATCAAAGAGGGCACGGCTCGCAAAGGGAGTATTGGGTTGGTAAGTGAAATTTACCTTATCAAATTTAATCATTTTCTCAGTCTTTCTGCTAAGATGTCTGCCAGTTCTTCTTCATTTAAATATTTTTCTGGCAAGTTAAAGTCCGCCCGCAAATCTTCCGCTAAGCTTGACGTAAAAGGCATATCTAGACCAATATTAACCATGTCTTCACCCGAACCAAAAAGTTCTTCTGGTTTGGCCGACTTGATAATTTTACCGGCACGCATTACTAAAACACGATCAGATAAAGTTGCTTCATCCAGATCATGAGTAATGGAGAGTACTGTCAAATTATATTCTGCCTTAATTTCACGGATAACGCGCATGATTTCGGCGCGTCCTGTCGGATCAAGCATTGAAGTTGCCTCATCAAGGATAATGATTTCTGGGCGCAATGCGATAATCCCTGCAATAGCAACACGCTGCTTTTGTCCACCAGACAGACGCGCAGGTTCCTTGCCTTTGAACTCTAACATATTGACTTGTTTTAGAGCCTGATCCACACGTAAAATCATCTCCTCACGAGGAATCCCCTGGTTTTCCATTCCAAAGGCAACATCGTCCTCGACAGTTGCACCAACAAATTGGTTGTCAGGGTTTTGGAAAACCATGCCTATTTTTTGACGAAGTGTCCAAATGTTCTCCGAACTTAAAATTTGTCCGTCAATTTTTATATTTCCTGATACATTTTCAAGTAAGCCGTCAATAGCGCGAGCTGTGGTTGATTTTCCTGAGCCATTTTGGCCAATAATCGAAACCCACTCTCCTGCTTGAACAGCAAAAGACACCCCATCTAAAGTGGGCATTTCTTGATCTTCTTCATATTTGAAGGACAGATTTTCTACTTCGAGGATTTTATTCATAAAACTAATTATACCAAATGCCTTGCGTTTTCGCTATCTCTCATTTTTAGAAAAAAGTCCAGTACTAGGACTTAAACATTTTTTCAAAATCAATATCCTCTTCAGCAATTTTAACGCCTTTCAGGGCTGATTTTAAGGCAAGATTTTTTGCTTTCTTGGGAAGCTGATAATATTTTTCTGATTCAAGCGCAGAACGTCTGGAAAGTTTTTGGGCACTTTTCTTCTTTGGAGCTTTTGGCTTTATGGACTTTTCAGGTACCTTTATATCTGGAAAGGCAAGGATAAGCTTTTCAATGATTTTTTCTACACCGAAATTACTTCCTATCCAGAAAGGTGTACCGCTAGATTTCGCTGCTTCTTTTGCAAATCGTACCGAAGCATGGGCAACATTGAGATTCCGAATCATCACAAAGTCAGCTTGTGCTACTAATTGGTCAACCTCTGAACGCCTAGGCTTTTTCTTATCAAAACCTAGAAAACCAACTTCTACTGCTGCTAAACCTTCACGTATGTCATGCCAATAGCCTGATTCACAAATTACTAAGACAGTCTTCATATCAGTTTTTCCTTATGAATTTGTTCCACTGCTGCTTTTCCATCATTGAGTTTCTCCCAGATAACCACTCGATTATTAGCCAAAGATTTTTTCACATCAATAATCCGTTGATTTGAAGACCCTCTAAATTGGAGCAATAAGTTTTTCTTGCTGAGTTCAAAGCGACCGTCGACAAGTATATCTATATTTCGCAATAGTTCAAGTTTCGTATCATCTTCCTGCAAAAGTTCTTCCCAAGTATAGCCTGTCCAAGACCAGATATCCTTTTCAGGAAGCTCTGCACGTATACGCTTGACGAGCGGTAATGCCACACCCGTATTAAGGAATGGCTCTCCACCAAGCAAGGTCAAGCCTTGAACATAAGACTGACTCAGGTCTGACATGATTCTTTCTTCCAATTCTTTTGTATATGGACTCCCATAACGGAAGTTCCATGTCGCTTGGTTGTAGCATCCTTCACAGTGGAATTTACAGCCGGATAAGTAAAGCGAGCAACGCACACCTTCACCATCTACAAAATTGAAAGGCTTGTAATCTGAAACATAGCCTTGTTCCAAATCTGAAGCAAGCCACTCTTGTGGTTTTGGATTATTCATCGGTCTTTACTCCTATCTCTATTTTATCTGAAATTTATCAATTCATTCCCCAATCACAATGAGGAGGAGGACACTCAGACAATTCTCCTGGGAATTACCGCCCGTCATTAGTACCTTTAGGGGCAATAATAGCAGCATATGACGCTAGAAATCAAAAACGACATTTTTTTGATTCCCAGCTAATAAGGGGCTCAGACAAGGCCCTATCGGGATTGGCGTCTATCATTAGTGGCTTTAGCCACAATGATAGCAGCACATTAAAAAACGAGCAATTCTCACGAAACTACTCATTATATTATACTACTTTTTAGACTAAATCATTTGATTTTCTTTGCTCACGGCGTGCAATAAACGGAAGAAGCATACCCAGAAGAATTAAAACGACAGGAGTCAGGATATTTGAAGTCAATTGAAACCACCATGCAGATGGATTTGCAGCGAAATCAACTTTTGGTACCATCCCAAGGACACATGCTAGCAAAGTAAACAAGAAACACCAAACGCCTGCCAACATTGCCAAACGTTTTTGCTTAATAAATTTGTATTCAGAAGTAAAGTGTTTCATCGCACGGTTAAGCATGATGAAGGCGAAGAATACCCACATATAGCGCATCGGCATCACGACAGAGTTTAGGTTTGTCAGCCATTTGACCAGTTCGTTCATGTTTCCAATTCCAAGCAGTGGCATTAAAATAACGATACTCACCAAAATCCCTGTCAATACGAAACCATTAATCAACGTTCCTTTAGCAGTTGTTTTACGCAACCAAGCTGGAACAAATTGTGGGTCCGCATCCGCAAGCAAGATACGCAATGGCGCATCAATTGAAAAAGCAAGTGCAGCAATTTGACCGATACCTTGCGTAAGGGCATAAACATACATTAAACTATTGCCAATGCCGTAGTGTTCTCCCAGCATCTGGAAGGCGGCATAGGCTCCATTTGCCATCAAGTCCTCTGGAAGATTTCCACTTGTAAAGAGCATCCCCATCGCTATTGAACCAAGAATAGCACAGACTCCTACCATAGCAGCCAATATAATCATCGCTTTTGGAAACTCGCGCGCTGGACTCTTCATTTGGTTAACATAGGGTGATATCTTTTCTGCACCACCAACTGCAAAAACCAGCATTGAGATTGTCGTAAAGTAGCTAAAGTCAAACTTAGGAATATAAGTACTGATATTCCCCATATCTGGTGTCGCAATAGCAAAGTTTTTCGAGATAAATGGGACACTAACTGCCATAACAATAAAGAGTAAACTCATGACAAACATTGCTGTTCCGGCAAGACCCCCAATGACTTTAAGCGTGTTTAACCCTTTGGTTGCAAGCCAGAGGAAAAGTAAGAAAATAAGCAGGGAAAGGACAGCCACAAGCGGAACTGACATCAAACTTACCAGTTGACCATCTCCTCGACCAATCCAGCCAAAGGCAATTAAAATAGCTTGAGGTTTTTGTGCCAAGTAAGGAATATGCACTACCCAATACGTCCATGCTGCATAATAAGCCAAACGTTTTGTGGAAGTTCGCTCAACCCATGAACTCACTCCTCCTTTACTGTCTTTAAAAGTTGACCCTAGCTGACCAACAATAAGTGCGTAAGGGACAAAATAAAGCGCCAGAATCAAAATCCATGAGGTCACAACAGTAATCCCTTGCTGGGCAAAGTTATTAACCACATTTCCCATCCCCCAAACCATGTTGAAGGCAATAAATGCGACGGTAAACCATCTGATTTTTTTAGTGTCCATATGACTCCTTAAATTTTTTTCACTCTGCGGACAAGACAGAGTATTTTTCAGATATTTAATTAAAAAAGCGGTTACACTAAGATTATAGAACAAAACTTAAGTACTGTCAATTTCATATCTAAAAATTCCCTAACAACCTAACCCCCACTCCCTTCCTATACTCTGATATGAAAGAAACTGGAAAAAATGTAGAAAATTGACTGATTCTAACACAAAATGCCAAAATAAAAAAACGTTCAACTGCAGGACTCTTTGGAACCCAGTTGAACATTTTTTATGTTTTAAAATCTCGTCTATTTTCTAGCCTTTATTTCACAAATTTACTTTTAACATGATCCACTTCTTCACTATCAATACTCTCCCCATCTCGGAGAACACCTACTGAACCATTCATGTGCTTCACTCGCGATGATATTTCTTTATGACGCCCATGAACCATTGGTCTTGCTTGAGGATTTCCAAGATAGCCACAGGTACGTTTCACAACATCGCAAGTTTGAGGATTTGTATTTCCACATTGTGGACATTTAAAACCTCGCTCTGTCGCTGTGAAATCACCTTCGAAACCACATTCATAGCAGTGGTCGATAGGTGCATTTGTTCCCAGATAGCCGATACGGTCATAAGCAAAGTCCCAAACAGCTTCAAGCGCACGAGGATTTTGTTGAATCATTGGATATTCAGCATAATGGATAAATCCGCCATTTGCATAAACGGGGTAATCTTTTTCAAACTCCAATTTTTCAAATGGTGTTGGATTTTTACGTACATCATAGTGGAAACTGTTGGTATAGTAATCTTTGTCAGTAATGTCAGCCACTGAGCCAAATTTTTCTTTGTCCATACGGCAGAAACGGTCTGTCAGACTTTCACTTGGTGTAGAATACACTGAGAAATGATAACCCGTTTCTTTACTCCAGTCTTTACACTCTTGATTCATGCTTTTCACTATTTCAAGAGTAAAGTCTTTTGCTTCCTTATTGTTTTCCCAGGTTGGTCCATAAAAACTTGTCGCAACTTCATAAAGCCCGATATAGCCAAGAGAAACAGTTGCCCGATCATTTTTATAAAGTTCGTCTACTGAGTCTTCCGCATTCAAGCGGCCCAAAGCTCCATTCATAAAGAGGATAGGCGCATTTTTGGGTTGAGCTTCCTTTGCCCGGTTGACACGGAAGACCAAAGCATCTTTAGCAATCGCAATGCGTTCATCAAAGATTTCCCAGAACTTTTCTTTATCGCCTGCTGCTTCCAGAGCAATACGCGGGAGATTAACCGTAACAACACCGAGATTGCTACGTCCAGCTGTAACATCCCTGCCATTTTCATCTTTCCAGCCATGAAGGAAACTACGGCAACCCATGCTGGCTTTAAATGAGCCTGTCAGTTCAACAATCTTATCATAAGATAAGATATCTGGATACATCCGCTTTGTCGCGCATTCCAGCGCTAAGTTCTTAATATCATAGTTCGGGGTTCCCACCTCAAGGTTGAGCCCACGTTTGAGTGTAAAGATTAACTTAGGGAAGATTGCTGTACGGTGTTCCTTACCTAAACCACCGATACGTACTTTCAAAATTGCTTTTTGAATTTCACGTGCATACCAGTCTTCTCCCAAACCAAATCCAACTGTGACAAACGGCGTTTGCCCATTCGAAGTGAAAAGCGTGTTGATTTCATATTCCAAAGACTGCATAGCATCATAGATGTCTTTTTTGGTCTTTGCTTTAGCATATGCTTCACGTTTTTCAGGCTGCTCAATCCACTCTTCCGCATCTTTTAAATGCTTCGCATAGTTCAATTTTGCATAAGGTGCCAAAATTTCATCAGCACGGTCAAATGAACAACCACCATATTGCGAACTCGCTACGTTTGCGATAATTTGTGAAGCTTGAGCTGTCGCTGTTTGAATAGATTTAGGTGAATCCACCTGTGCATTCCCTAGTTTAAAGCCATTTTCAAACATATTTTTAAAGTTAATCAAACAGCAATTTGACATGGTTGTAAAAGGAGAGTAATCCAAATCATGGTAGTGAATTTCTCCTTTTTGATGGGCATTAGCCACATGAGGAGGAAGCATCTTCAAGCCAATTGCTTTAGAAACTGCTCCTGCTGTCAGGTCACGTTGTGTATTAAAAACATCACTGTCCTTGTTGGCATTCTCGTTAACAACTGTGTGATCTTTGTTGATAAGCTTTTCGATAGTAAAGTTAATATCTGTGGCTTTACTTCTTTCAAGATCGCGCTGTGTACGATATGTCGTATAAACCTCTGCCCATTTTGTTTCCCCGAGTTCCATCAAGATATGCTCAACGATACTCTGAATTTCATAAATCTTTACATTGTCCGTGAAACGTGTAAAAATTTCGTGAACCACACGATCACAGATTTCAGCGATACGTGTCTCCGAAACTGGTGGTATCACCTCATCACCAGCCTTTTTTAAAGCATCAAAAATTTTGCTGCTGTCGAACTTTACAGAACGTCCATCACGTTTTATAACGCTAATTTCTTGAACCTCTACCAGGCTTTCTTCAACCACCTTCATTGATTTGCTCTCCTATTTTTTTAATTCCTTGCCTTCTATTCTATCAAATAACTTTTGCTTTTTCCACTATATATAGTATCTATTTTCATGAAAATAAAAGAAAGCACACTATATATAGTGTTACAAGGAAAAATAAAAAGAGCTGATCCATGTGCTCTTCTTTATTCATTGATAATATGAATTTGGCAAGATTTCATTGTTTCCAGCGCTGCACCGTGACTTTCAGGCGTGACCCCAGCACAACAAGAGGCATCTACAATAATTTTCACTTCAGGTGCAAAAGATTTAATCAGCATTGCATTTGAAATCACACAGATATCCGTACAGATACCAATGAGTTCTACCTGTTCAACCCTCTCATCCCTAATGTATTCTGCAAGCTGTATTGAACCGAAAATATTTTTTTCAAAGACCCGTTTAAAGCCTACCTGAGCTTCTTTTCGAATTTCCCAACCCTTTGTTCCTTTTTGACAATGAAGCACGGGCAGATTCTTTCCTTCTTGCGTTGTTAAGTAGTCTTCAAAGTGTGTGTCTTGTGTCGCCAAGCGTTCACTCTCTTTATAAGTATTAAGCTTCTCAACCACTCTCGGAACAATAGTTTGTGCTTCAGCTGTTCCCAAAGAGCCATCTATAAAGTCATTTTGAAAGTCAATCAGTACCAGTAGTTTTTTCATATGCAAAGTGTAACATACCGCCTCAATAAGGTCAACTGCTTCATAGATAGAAAATGAATTAAGGAGCACTCAGTTCTCAGCTTTTGTACTAGATAAAGATTGTAATCCCCAATTGCTCCAAGGAAACTAACATGTTTCATCAAAGCTATTACAGCCGTATCTGTTCTACCGAAAATGACCGTTCTCCCCTGTTTTGACTTGTATAAGCTCTCTATCCAAAAATGAAGTTTTCGTATTCATTTATCTGTAAAAATATTATATAATTATTAATATAAAGGGGCTGCAAACGTACAACCACTGATGGGATAAAAGAGCTTGTATAGGAATAGGAGGAGGGTGCCTTAGAAGTAAGGAATAAACCAGCAGCCCTTTTTCCGTAAATAAGCTTTGGATAAGAAACGTGTATGACTCACGATAAACGGTTATAGGCATATCCCTTCTCCTTAAAACTCTCAACTGTGGCATCTCGCTTTTAGAAAAACTCTATATGCCATGCTTATTAAAAGCGTGAAACATAGAGGTGTACTAGGGATAAAAAAACAAGTAGGAGGTTCGTTATGAAATGCAAAACAATAATGGAAAATATCGTTTCTGAAAACAGCTCATCTGTATTCGATAAAAAAGTAAATGCTTTTCTAAAAGAACTGGCGGATGACGGTTACTACGTTTTAGAACAGCAGTTTCAGCATACTCGCTCAAGTTTAGCCGTATCAATTATTTATAGTACGAAACCAAAAAAAGAGGAGCTTTAGTCTAGTATGATTGGCAGATAGGAGAGCTTGACTTGCTAGATGCCTTGTCATATCTCAAATTATGCTCAATCATTTTGCTTCCGCCTTAGCCAATGACTTTACTAATCCCACACAAAAAACGCTCAGTTATAGCACTCCTGTGCAAACTTTGAGCGTTTTTCCCATTTTATCAATGGTATTTCTTATCTAAATGGCTATAAATAGGAAGACCAATTAATGTAAAGATGACACCAACTAAGGCTGGAATTTGATTACTCATATAGTCTGAGCTGATCAAAGTCATGAACAAGATGAAGACACCACCGCCGATTGCAATAATTGGGATAATCGGATAGAGTGGCACCTTGTATGGTCGTGCCAGTTCTGGCTCTTTCTTACGCAAGATAAATACCGTAATAAAGACCATAGTATAGAAAATCCAAATTACAAATATCAACATATTTGTAAGGAAATCAAAGGCATCGCTTGAGAACATAGTCACAACCAACATGATTGCAGCAATAGCAACTTGAAGTATACCTGAATTTACTGGAACACCACTTGTTGAAAGTTTTTGGAAAGTTTTCCAAAATGGGAAAGACTTTTCTGTCGCCAAGGCATAAGAAGCACGCATACCTGTCATAGAATAGCCGTTGATTGTTCCATAAACAGATATCAAGATACCAATGGTAACAAGTTTACCTCCCATGCCCCCAAATATCTTATCGGCTACCATAGCAGGAAGATTAGGATTATTTTCCATCAATGTTGGGATACCTAAAGTACGGATGTAGGCCGCGTTAACAAAGATATAGACAAACATGATAGCAACAATCCCGAGGATAATCGCACGTGGCAAATGTTTCGCTGGATTTTTCATTTCTCCAGCGATATTTCCTGCATAAATCCAACCATCATAGGCAAACATTGTAGCCAGCAAACCTGAACCAATAGCTGAAGCCAACGACAAGTTTTGCCCTGCTTGGATTGGCAGAAGCTGAAACTCAACCCCACCGGGACGAAGTAAGCCAACGATAACAATCAAGGCGATTGGGATAAGCTTAATTACGGTTGTTACTGATTGTAAAGCACCACCAGCTTTTGAACTGATAAAGTTAATCAAGGTAACTGAAACAGCTGCAATAACACCAACAATAGCTGTATTGGCCGCACTCACGTTCATTCCAAACAAATTCAAAAATTGTGTTCCAAACACGACAGCAAGCGCTGCAATATTTGCGGGGAAGTATATGATTGATTGTGCCCAGCCTAAGAGAAAGGACCAGCGTTTACCAAAACCACGTTGGATATAACGTATCATCCCACCTGTTTCTGGAATAGCTGCTGCAAGCTCTGCAGCAGTTAACCCACCACAAATCGAAATAATACCACCAAGTACCCAAACCAATATGTGTAATCCAGCCTGGCCCGTCAGTTCCGCAACTCGACCTGCTTTAAAGAATACACCTGCACCAATAACCGTGCCCATTACCGTCGTAAGGGCAGGAAAGAAACCAAGCGTACGCTTCATTTCATTTTTTTGTTCCATAAGAGCTCCTCTTTAAAAGATAAATTTTGACAAGATTAATATTGTCTTAACGTTGATTACTAAAATTAGCATTAGAGAGTAATCTCGAAACCGATTACTCTCTAATTTTATCATATTTTTTAAACTTGTGATAGAGTGAACTTAGTTTTCTCAACCTTTTAATTTTTCAGTAAGTTTTTCAAGCATATCCTTAGTCATCGCATCCAAGTCGTATTTAGGATTGAAGCCCCATTCTTCTTTCGCGCATGTCGCATCGATAGAGTTTGGCCAGCTGTCTGCAATAGCTTGTCGTACAGGATCTACATCGTAATCCATTGTAAAGTCAGGCATGAACTTTTTAATCGAAGCAGCAATTTCTTCTGGTGCAAAACTCATAGCTGTAATATTGAAGGCATTACGGTTGACTAATTTGTCTGCTGGTGCGTTCATCAAGTCAACAATGGCATCAATAGCATCAGGCATGTACATCATGTCCATCTTAGTTCCTTCAGCGATAAAGCTTGAATAGTGACCATTTTTGATTGCTTCATAGTAGATATCAACAGCATAGTCTGTTGTACCACCACCAGGCAAGGTCTTGTATGAAATCAATCCTGGGAAACGTACACCACGTGTATCTACACCAAACTTCGTATAGTAATAGTCACAAAGCAGCTCCATAGAAACTTTCGTCACACCATACATAGTATTTGGACGTTGAATTGTCACTTGCGGTGTGTTGTCCATCGGAGTACTTGGGCCAAATGCAGCAATAGATGATGGTGAGAAGTATTGTAGACCAAGCTCACGCGCTGTTTCCAAAGCATTAACCAATCCACCCATATTGAGCTTCCAAGCAAATTGTGGCTTCGCTTCTGCTACTGCAGAGAGAAGTGAAGCCAAATGGATAATTGTGTCTACACCATTATCTTTGGCAATCTTCAGCATCTTTTCATGATCCATGACATCCAAGATTTCAAAATGTCCATCTGTCACAACTGGATTTCCTTCAACTTCGCGGATGTCAGTTGCGATAACATTATCAACTCCAAGATCATTGCGAAGACGTTCCGTCAATTCTGAACCAATTTGTCCAAGTGCGCCTGTGATGAGTACTTTTTTCATTTTATTTTCTCCAATATATTTGATATATGTTTAGTTACGATAGGAATAATTTTGCTAGGACAGAGCTTAGATTAAACCAATCTCTTTCCCTACTTTGGCAAAGACAGCAACTGCTTGGTCTAACATCTCTTTAGTATGTGCTGCTGTTGGCATTGCACGAACACGACCTGTTCCGAGTGGTACAGTTGGGAAAACGATAGGTTTCACATAAACACCATTTTCAATCAGTTTCTTAGAAAACTCTTGTGTTTTTGCTTCATCTCCCAAGATTACAGGTGTGATTGGTGTTTCTGATACACCTGTATCAAAACCAGCTTTTTGTAATTCTTCTTTGAAATATTTCGCATTGTCCCAAAGTGTCTCTACATATTCTGGATGATCATGCATCAATACAAAGGCTTCTTTTGCAGCTGCGGCTGCACCAGGTGTCAATGAAGTTGAGAAGAGGAAAGGACGCCCTTGTGACTTCAACCAGTCAACCAAAAGTTTTGATCCTGCAACATATCCCCCAACTACGCCGATTGCTTTTGAGAGAGTACCGATTTGGAAGTCAATTTTATCCTGCAATCCAAAATGTTTTACAGTACCGGCACCACCACCCATAACGCCTGAGCCATGTGCATCGTCAACATAAGTGATTAGATTATATTTTTCAGCAATTTCTACAATTTCTGGAAGTTTAGCAATATCACCATCCATTGAGAATACACCGTCTGTGATGTACATTACTTTATTATATTCGCCTGATTCTGTTGCCTCTTTTGCTTTCGCTTCAAGATCAGCCATGTCTTGGTGTTTAACACGAATAATCTTAGCCCCTGAGAGACGACAGCCATCAATAATTGAAGCATGGTTAAGCTCGTCTGAAAGGATGGCATCTCCTTTTTTCATAACTGCACTGATGGCTCCCATGTTACAATTGAAGCCAGACTGAAAAGCTATCGCAGCTTCAGTACCTTTGAACTCGGCAATGGTCTTCTCAAGCTCAATATGAATATCAAGCGTTCCATTAATTGTACGTACAGCCCCTGCACCAGCTCCATACTTGTCTGTTGCATCTTTTGTTGCCTGAATAAGTTCAGGCCGTGTAGCAAACCCCAAATAATTGTTTGAGGCAAGGTTAATCATCTTCTTGCCTGCAACTGTAATTTCTGGGCCATTGGCGCTATCTAGCACGTCAATTGTGTTGAGCAAACCTTTTTCTTTTAGGTTTCCAAGCCCATTTTCGAGGAACTCCGTTAAAACTTTTGAAGTCATTTTTACAACCTTCTTTCACTTTTCGGCTACATTTCCTGTAACCGTTTACAATTAGTTTAACACTTTTCAAAAACTCTTGCAAGATTTTTTGGACTGTTTGCTCATATTTTAATTTAAATTATACAATCTTGTTAACTTTGTGATTTCAAGTAATTTATCGCACAATTAAAAAAAGACTGAAATATGCGTAAAAAGCCCTGAATTACAGAGCTTTTTTACCTATGGATAATTAAGATGTTAAGATTTACTGTTCTTCATCATTCGCAATCAGAAAGTGATCAACGATATCTTCTATACGTGCCAAGTCAACGTTACCACCAGATACAATGGAAACAACCTTCTTGTCTTTCACATATTCATCCACTTTCCCCGCAAGAATCGCTGCAGTTGTAAGAGCGCCAGCACCTTCTACAACGATTTTCGTACGTTGAATAAGGTCTTTAATCGCCAACTCAATTTCTGCTTCTGAAACCAGAACCATATTGTCAACAATTTGGTTAACAACCTCAAATGTCAATTCGCCTGGATAAGCAACGTGACAGCCGTCTGCAATCGTTGGTGCTTCATCGTGATAAACTTTTTTACGTGCCCTAAACGATGCTGTCATTCCATGACAATTTTCAGCTTGTACACCAATAACTTTAATATTTGGATTGAAAGATTTTAAGGCAACAGCAACACCTGATATCAAGCCGCCGCCACCTACAGGAACCAAAACTGTATCCACGTTCCAAAGGTGATCCAAAATTTCCAGACCTATTGTTCCTTGACCAGCCATTACTTCTGTATCATCATAAGGTGGGATGTAAGTAATGTTGTTTTCCTTAGCATAGGCTTCACAGAAAGCCTTGGAGTCATCAAATTGCTCACCTTCAAGCATCACCTCTGCCCCATATCCACGTGTGGCATCTACTTTTGCCTGTGGCGCGCCCTTTGGCATGACAATGATGCTCTTAATTCCTAAAAGTTTTGATGTCAAAGCAACACCCTGTGCATGATTACCAGCTGAACAAGCAATAACACCACGCGCTTTTTCTTCCTCAGACAACTGCGCAATTTTATTAAAAGCGCCACGGAATTTGAATGAGCCTGTTAACTGCATGTTTTCGAGCTTCAAATAAACCTCTCCACCTGTTTTAGCAGTTAAGAACATCGACTGAATCAATGGTGTTTCACGCGCATACTGTTTTACAATATTTTGAGCCTTTTTTATATCTTTAATCGTAACAGGCAGACTTGCTAAATTTGTCATCTTCTCTTTCCTCAAACCCTTTCTAAAATTCTGTATAAGTAACATCTATTGAATCAGCAAGAGGCTTGGAAACTACTTTCCCCTTATAGACACTCAGGCCTGAAAGGAGTTCTTTTGATTTCAATGCTTCATCCAGACCTTTAACAGAGATTTCTTTGAGGAAAGAAAGGTTACCTTGAGCTAAGGCAATGGTCGCTGTACGTGGTGTTGCACCAGGCATATTTGGTACTGCATAGTGAATAATACCATGCTTAATGAAAACAGGATCTGCATGATTCGTTGCATGATCTATTGTTTCCACTGTACCTCCTTGGTCTATAGCAATATCAACAATGACCGAACCAGGTTTCATTGACTTGACCATGTACTCTTTCACCAATTTTGGTGGTTTGGCTCCTGGAATTAGAATTGTTGAGATAAAGATATCTGCAAGTTTGATATTCTCTTCTAAAGCTTCTGTTGTTGACTTGACAATCTCAACGTTTTTTCCTTCATAACGCTCTTTAAGCTGCGCGATACGAGCATCTCCAAGTTCGATGATGATAACTTTACAGCCTAAAGCTACTGCTATATCAGCAGCATTTTCTGCAGCATTTCCACCGCCAAAAATAACAACGGTACCAGCTTCAATACCCGCGATACCTGGCAAGAGAATCCCTTCACCGCCGTGCTGTTTTTCAAGGTAATATTGTCCAATGTTTACTGCACGTCGTCCTGCAATAGCTGACATTGGCTTGAGCAACTCCAGAACACCATTGATGGAGATGTTTTCACCAGAAATAGCTGTTACACCCACCTCCATCATTTTTTCAACACAGGCTTTATTAGCTGCTAGATGAAGGAAGCCCCAGATAATTTGACCTGGTTTAAAGTATTTATATTCAGATTCCATCGGTTCCTTAACTTTAACGATGAGCTCCGCTTCCCAAGCAGTTTCTGTATCTACGATTTGAGCTCCAGCTGCCTCGTAAAGATCATCTGTAAAACCACAACCCGCACCAGCATTTCTATCAACAAGCACTTCGTTCCCTGCTTCAACGAGAATTTTCGCGTTTTCTGGGGTCATCCCTACACGTGCTTCACCTTGTTTTGGGTCTTTAATTACACCAATTTTCATACTTAATTGTTTCTCCTTTTGTGAAAATTTTATCAAGTATATTATAGCGCTTTCATTCTCTTTTGGCAATATTTTTTTTAAAATAAAACATTCTTTTAATATTCCCTTATTCTTATTGTACATATTCTGCAAATTATAAAAAAAGACACTCAAATCTTTCAATTTGGTGTACTTTTTCAGGATATACCTATTAATGATTGACTTCATTTGGGTTTCGAGCAAGGCCCGCTTTGCCATGAAGACTGTCGATAAAGGCTATGTCTTCATCTGACAAGTCAAAATCAAAAATGTCAGCATTTTCTTTGATACGACTTGCTGTTACAGATTTTGGTAATGGGAGGTAACCTTTGTGTAGGCTCCAACGTAAAACGACTTGTGCCACTGTTTTCTCATATTTATCTGCAATATCAGCAAGTTCAGTGATGGCAAAAATTTTGCCTGTACCGAGTGGGCTGTAAGCTTCTGTCAAGATATCGTGTGCTTTATTAAAAGCAACGACCTCTTCTTGCTGATCTGAGGGGTTGACCATGATTTGGTTAACAACAGGCTTTATCTCAGCAACTTCAAGTAATGGTTCCAAATGACGGGGATGGAAGTTTGACACACCAATCGCACGCACTTTATTATTTTTCACGCCATCTTCCATCGCTTTCCAGACAGCTGCGTTTCGTTCAGCAAAATTAGGGCGGAAGGCTTTAGGATTCGGCCAGTGAATCAAATAAAGGTCAACATAGTCTAAGCCGAGTTTTTCTAAACTTTCATCAAGTGCCGCTCTTGCATCTTCAGTTGTTCCAAGATCCCAAAGCTTTGTGGTGATAAACAATTTATCACGTGCAATCCCGCTGTCTTTAATTGCACGTCCCACGGATTCTTCATTGCCATAAACGGCAGCTGTATCAATATGACGATAACCAACTTCTAGAGCCGTTTTGACCGATTGATAGGCCTCCTCGCCATCTTTTGATTGCCATGTCCCAAAACCAACTTTGGGAATTTCCATACCATTTGAAAGAGTGTAAGTTTCTGTAAGTGCCATAAATTCTCCTTTTCTTTACTTCTCGCTTTATTCTATCACTTTATGAAAGGAGACGAAAAAATTTGGTTCGGAAGTGTAGAAGGAGAACGCGGATGTTGGAAGAACAAAGAACAGGTGTTTCCCGCATCTCACCCGTTTCACCACTGAAATGCAGGAATTTTAGAGGAAGGGCTAAATGATTTCTTTAAGCTTCTGGCTGGTAGATAATAAGTGCTGGACGGACGCCCATAAATGCTAAAGAAAGGTCTACATGACCAGTGCGAGTAAGCTGACCAGCCCGCCCATTAGCCGCAACATCCACACGCCAGCCATCACCTGAAATCCCAGGAGTACGTAGCCACCAGCCATGATTATCACCTTGCCCACCTGTCACACGCTCCGCATGATTAGAAAATGCGCTGCTCGGTTGGGAAAGTTTTACCACATCTGCTAAAGATAGTGCAAAGGCTTGCTTTGTTCCTTTTTAATCAACAGCAGTCAAATCGTTTACAACTTCTGCTGCAGCAGAAAAAAGGAGAAATTTACCCTGCTGTATTACTTGATTACAGAACACAGTATTTCCCTCGTCAAGTATTTTAGACTATTTTTAAGTATATTCTCCCGTCTTTTTTAAATATCTCTCTCTTTTAAGTTAAAACTATTTAGTAATTATACAACAGTTTTTTCGGAAAACTTGGACAAAGAAATCCCCTTTAAAATGCACTGCCATTGTTTTACGTGAAACAATACATGCTGGTCTTATCCAATAATCAAAACTGCAAAAAGTCCAGATGAAAAACACTTAAGCTGGAATGTGTTATAATAAGGGTGTTTGTTTAGGCAGAGCCTAAAAGATGAGAACACTACAATAGGAACAAATTATCAAATAAAAAGTTAAAATTTTTTACTGTTCATAAATAATAAGGAAAAAGGAGAAAAACAATGGCTGAAGTCGAATCATTCCAACTTGATCATACAAAAGTTTTAGCACCCTATATACGTTTAATCGGGACAGAAACTGGACCTAAAGGGGATAGCATCACAAACTTTGATGTTCGCTTTATCCAGCCCAATCATGGAGAAATACCAACAAGTGGCTTACATACCATTGAACACGCAATGGCAAGTTTAATCCGCGATCGTATTGATGGTATGATTGACTTCTCACCGTTTGGCTGTCGCACGGGTTTCCACATGATTATGTGGGGCCAACCCAGTTCTGAACAAATTGCCAAAGTTATCACTTCTTCTTTGGAAGAGCTTGCGGGAGATAGCTTTACTTGGGACGATGTTCCTGGTGTTTCAGAAAAAGAGTGTGGAAACTATCGAGATCATTCACTGTTTTCAGCGAAAGAGTGGGCGAAAAAAATCCTAAGCAAAGGCATCTCGTCTGATGCTTTTGAGCGCCGACCAGTAAACTAAAAGTTAAGGAAAGGAAGTCATGGGAAAATACCAGCTAGATTATAAGGGACAAGCTGCTGTCCAAAAATTCCACGAAAAAAATTCAAAAACTAAGACTGACAAATTAGCCAAAATTGAGGCATTAAAAAAACAATATTTGTCTCAAAAGAAAAAAGAGAAAAAAGCATGAAAAAATTAAACATCGCCTATGTCGGCTTTGGCAAATCAACCAATCGTTATCACATCCCCTACGTTAAAATTCGTGACCACTTCAACATTTCGCGCATCGTTAATCGTACCTTAGGCAAACGTCCTGAGCAAGCTGTGCTTGAGGCAAATGGTACAGTCTTCTCAACAGATATTAACGACATTATTCAGGACGAGAGCATTGACTTAGTTATTGTTGTCACCCCCGGTTCTGCCCACTATGAAACCAGTAAAAAACTGCTGCTTGGAGGAAAAAATGTTATCTGCGATAAACCTCTGGTAGAAACTTTAGAGCAGGCCAAAGAACTGGTTGCACTTGCCAAAGAAAGAAATCTCTTCTTTATGCCTTTCCAAAACCGCCGCTTTGACAGCGATTTTCTGACGGTTAAAAAGGTTTTGGAAACAGGCTATTTAGGGAATTTGATTGACCTAACTGTAACAATGGATCACTATCGTCCAGCAGATGCAAGTCTGGGAGAGAATTTCGACGGTGCTTGGTACGGCCATGGTGTCCATCTGGTGGATCAGATGGTTTCACTCTTTGGTAAACCTGAAACCGTTCAATACGACGTACGTTCTACACGTGACGCGGTTGCTACAGATGACTACTTCTCTGTCAACTTGATTTATAAAAATTTCCGAGCAACTGTGCAAGCCACAGAACTAGCTGCTGTCAGTCGTCCAAAATGGGTGATTTATGGTTCTAGGGGAACATTAATTAAAGAGCATGTTGATCAGCAGGAAAATGATCTCAAGGCAGGAATAGTTCCAGGAGACGAAGGTTTTGGTGCCGATACACCTCAAGACTTCGCACAATTAACTTATTATAACCAAAACGGCGATCGTATCGCAAAGACAATCCCGACAGTTTCTGGGGATTACGGTCGTGTTTATGATTCAGCCTATAACTCTTTAGTCCACGGTGAAGAAAAGTTAGTTTCAGATGAGCAAATTCTGGCGGTCATTGAAACACTAGAAAATGCTTTTAAATAAATCCTCAAGTAGGATTTTTCTTTTTACTCTTTTAGTTTTCAATGAAAGAGTGAGTCATTTGAGCAAAAAAGTGAAAGAGAAAATGTTAAAATTGTGCTATGACTATTACATTCAAAAATGTCACCAAAAGCTACGGAGAAAAGGCTGTACTTTCAGATATTAACTTCTCTATTGAAAGTCATGAATTTTTTGTACTTGCTGGTTCTTCTGGCGGCGGGAAAACAACATTACTTAAGATGATTAATCGGTTGATTGACCCAAATCAAGGACAGATTTTTATTGACAAACAAGATATCCAAACCATCAATTTACGAGAGCTCCGTCTACAAATAGGCTACGTTCTTCAACAGATAGCGCTCTTTCCTAACATGACTGTTTTAGAAAATATCGGGATTATTCCTGCAATGAAAGGCTGGAGTAAAAGCGAAATCCGTCGGCGTGTTCTTGAACTTCTGCCACTGGTTGGGCTTGACGCAGATAAGTATCTCAACCGTTATCCCCATGAGCTTTCTGGAGGTGAAGCACAGCGAATTGGCATTCTAAGAGCTATCGCCTGCAAGCCTAAAATTATTTTAATGGACGAGCCTTTTTCGGCCCTAGACCCTATATCACGTAAGCAGTTACAAGAACTTGTTAAAGACTTGCAAAAAACTTTGCAAATCACGACGGTTTTCGTCACACATGATATGTCTGAAGGAATGGCAATGGCTGACCGTATCGCTATACTCAAAGAAGGCAGGCTCCAGCAAATTGGTAAACCACAGGAGATTTTAAATGCACCTGCTAATCCATTTGTCGCTGAATTTTTTACTGACTATCAGCAAGATCTCTCTCGATATAAGTTAAAAAACCTTGAAAAAACTCTTGCAGACAATAATTTTTCAGGTGATACTCCCTTGACAGATGTCTTGAAAAGTATGGAGGTGAATACATATGAACAGTCTGATTAACACCTTTCAACAGCAGGAGTCTCAGTTTTGGCTTGCCTTATTGCAACACATCCAGATTTCTTTAGTTTCGCTTTTTATCGCCATACTGATTGCACTTCCTCTGGCATTACTCTTAAGACGTTATTCGAGATTAGCTGAGCCTCTATTGCAAATCACAGGGATTTTTCAAACCATCCCTAGCTTGGCCTTATTAGGACTTTTGATTCCCTTCGTTGGGATTGGCTCGTTACCTGCTATTGTTGCTCTGGTGGTCTATGCTCTCTTTCCAATCATCCAAAATACCTATACAGGGCTTCAACAGATTGATAGCTCCCTGATTGAAGCTGCAAGAGCCTTTGGTATGAATCGGCGTGAACGTTTAATGAAGTTTGAACTGGCGCTTGCCCTGCCATTTATCATGGCCGGCATAAGAACCAGTGGCATTATGGTTATCGGAACAGCAACATTGGCCGCCCTTATCGGAGCAGGAGGGCTTGGAAACTTTATCCTTTTAGGTATCAACTCTAACGATGTCAATCTTATCTTAATTGGGGCTATCTCCTCTGCACTGCTGGCTGTTATATTTTCAACCTTGCTTCGCTTCTTGGAAAAAGCCAAGCTCCAAACCATACTGATAAGCTTCTTTGCGGGACTTTTACTCTTATTAGCCTCTTATTACAATCCTCAGGCAAACAATCACCCCAAAATTACCATTGCTGGTAAGCTTGGTGCTGAACCTACCTTGCTGATTAATATGTACAAGGAAGTGATTGAAAAAAACAGTGATATTGAGGTGACTCTTAAGCCGAACTTTGGGGATACTACCTTCCTCTACAATGCCCTAAAATCTAATAAAATCGATATCTACCCAGAATTTTCAGGAACTATCTTGACAACTTTCTTAAAACATCCAACCACATCAACTGACCCCCAAACAGTTTATGAAGAAGCACGCGCAGGTATTGACAAGCTAGATAATCTTGCCTACCTTTTACCGATGAAATTTCAAGATACTTATGCCTTAGCTGTTAAAACTCACTATGCAGAAAAATATAATCTTAAAACTATTTCAGACCTTCATAAACTTCCTGCTGTTAAAGCTGGCTTTGACTTAGAGTTTGCAAATCGTCAAGACGGCTACAAGGGACTTCAAAGTCTTTATGGCTTAAACTTTGATGTCAAAACAATGCAGACAAGCCTTATCTATAATGCATTAAACAGTAACAATATCGATCTGGCCCAAGTTTACTCTACTGACAGTCAAATCAAGCAATACCAGCTTACCGTGCTCAAAGATGACAAAAAACTTTTTCCACCTTATCAGGCTGCTCCATTGATGAGCAAAAATCTACTCAAAAAATATCCTCAACTGGAACAGATTTTAAATAAACTTGCAGGGGCAATCACCGATGAAGAAATGATTAACATGAACTATGCGGTCAATGTTGAACAAAAAGATCCCGCTGCTGTTGCACATGAGTTCCTAGCTAGACATGATTTACTATAACTCGTAGACCCGTAACAGTCTGAAAACTGCATACCCAAACTCTTTTTAGGCCAAGAAATTACTCTTAAGTTTTGTATCTCCCTGACGTCCCTCTTCTTACTGAATAAATGCAACACAACTGGAATGGTATAATTAAACTATGAAAAAATATGATGTAATCGTTGCTGGTGCTGGTCCCTCAGGCATGATGGCAGCTATAGCTGCTTCTGAAAATGGAGCACATACAGATTTAATAGACAAAAATCCAAAAGTGGGAAAAAAGTTACTGATGACTGGCGGCGGGCGCTGCAATGTTACAAACAGTCATTCAGTTGAAGAAATCATCGCCCACGTCCCTGGCAATGGGCGCTTTTTGCACAGTGCTTTTACCCAGTTTTCCAATCTTGATATTATTGATTTCTTTGAAAAAAATGGCATAGTTCTTAAAGAAGAAGACCATGGAAGAATGTTTCCCATAACTAATAAATCCAAAACAATCATTGATGCTCTTTTTGATAAGTTACAAGAACTTGGTGTTGACTATTTTCCGAGTTCTGCTGTCACTCAGCTCAATATTAAAGATGGGACAATCAAAGGGCTGGAAACAGAAAGTGACAGTTTCAAAGCCCCATGCGTTATTCTGTCTACAGGAGGACGGCCTACCCCTCAACAGGTTCAACTGGTGATGGGTATAAGTTGGCGAGAAAGGCAGGGCATACTATCACGCCTCTTTACCCCACAGAAGCTCCTCTTGTTTCCTCAGAGAAATTTATCAGTGAGCGAACTTTACAAGGCATTTCCCTTCGTGATATTCGGTTGAGTGTGTTAAACAGCAAGGGAAAAACTCTCGTTGAACACCGGATGGATATGATTTTTACCCACTTTGGCATCAGTGGCCCAGCTGCTCTACGTTGTTCAAGTTTTATTAATCAAGAACTTGCCAAGGGAGCTGAAACTGTAACTGTCCTTCTCGACAGTTTTCCTGACCTATCCACTGCAGAGCTCCTAAATGAATTAAAGCAAGTGACACACGGCAATAATAAAGCTGTAAAAAATGCCTTTGCATCGCTAACCCAAGAACGCTTTTTACTTTTCTTACTGCAGCAAGCCCAAATTGATGCAGATATACCTGCCAAACAATTAACGGAAAAACAGCTCAAAAAGTTCTGCTCCCTTCTCAAAGCTCTATCCATTCAAATCAACAAAACATTTCCCATCGAAAAATCCTTTGTCACTGGCGGTGGTGTTCATCTCAAAGAGATTAACCCTAAAACGATGGAGAGTAAGCTAATCCCTGGCTTATATATAACAGGAGAACTTCTGGATATAAACGGCTATACTGGGGGATATAATATCACCTGTGCCTTTGTTACAGGACATGTTGCAGGCAACCATGCCGCCGAAATGTCTTCTTATATGAAATACTAAGTACTTACACTAAAAAATTCTATAAATAAGTTAATTCTTGCATTCCTCTTATCGAAATGGTATCATGTTAAGGTACCATTTCGCGGAAGTGGCGGAATTGGCAGACGCGCAGGATTAAGGATCCTGTGGCCTATCTTGGCTGTGCGGGTTCAAGTCCCGCCTTCCGCATTATAACAAGGTTTAAGCACTAGTTTTCGACGACGGGTGCTTTTCTTTTTTTCCAGAGTGTACCATGAGTGTACCATCCCCTGCGCGCGGTTTCAACCATTTCAAAAACAGACTTTTGAGCCTGCGCATTCACATGTCCATAGGTATGCTCTGTCACATTGGATACAGGAGAGTGTCCCACAATCCCCTTTAAGGAGAATTGATTGACACCTGCATTAAGAGAATCAGAGATAAAGGTGTGTCTGAAACCATGAGGGGTCATATGAGGTAAGTTGTAAACCTGCTCCACCTTCCTCAATTTTCGATTGAGCCAGTCTCTCTAAAGATTGGTGGACACCACGGCATCAGACTGGTAAAGCTACAGAGAAACTAATTTTCTGCTTGCTCAATATTCATTTTTGCCAGAAGAACCTTCTGCTCCTTCTTCCACTGACGTAACTCCTCTAAGAGGCTTTCGTTCAGTTGGAGATAACGGAAACGGTATTTATTTTTCATACCTCTGACACGCATTATTTCCCAGATTGAGAATCTTTCTCAAGGCGATGGCTCCAATCCACAATCCCTGTCTTGAAATAAATATCCTTCCAAACCAGATTATCCACACCTATATATATTCATAATTAAAGCACAACATCCTCAACTTATGCCTCTTGCATTATTGAGATAACCATTTATTTCCCAAAATTCAGCAATTTAGCCTTTCCAAAAAAACAATCAAACTTGCACAAACTCGCTCATATCCCTTATTATTCAAATGTAAGCCATCATAAGTGAATTGACCCACATTTGCCTCATTAACACCTGATTTTTCATATCCATTCCACACAGGTAAGTCATAATAATTACCAATTTCTAGAATTGCTCTAACATAGTCTCTCAAGTAATTGCCAATCAGGTTAGGGTTTTGACAGTTATAGCCATCTTTGTCACGCTGAAGCGGTGCCATTAGGACAATTACTTGGTTAGGATTAGTTTTTTTAATATGTTCTATTGCTGTTTGAAAGGCACCAATAAAAGTGTCCTCATCAAAGCCTTCCTTTCTTATTTTACCGATTTTTCGATCTAAACGATAATCGTTAGTTCCACCTGCAATCACGACTAAGTCACTCGGGATATACTCCTCTAAAACAGTCGAAACTGTCCCTGAACCATTTGCAGAACCATTCGCTACAGGTCGCCCAGATATCGCCAAATTCTCCAAATGACTGAATCCCAGTGCACGTTTTACTAGAGTTTGATAACCAATAGCAATTTCACCTGTATCAGAATAAGGTTTACCATCCTGTTCACTAATTGAATCCCCAAACCACTGCCCTCTTTTTCCAGACCAATCCATTTTATTTCCAACCCTTTCATGTATTTCCCTTCCCATTTCATAAATAGTTTAAATTTGATATAATGAATTACACAATAGGGAGAAGGACCTTACTATGCAATCTGCAGTCTTATTAAAAATTAAATCACTAGAATCTACATTTACAACTAGTGAGTACGAAATCAGCCAATTTGTAACTGAACATCCCGATTTTGTTATTGCCAATACAATTACTACACTAGCAAAAAAAATCAATACTTCCGAGGCTAGCATCAATCGTTTTTGCAAAAAAATCGGGTTCAAAGGTTTCAATAAGTTCAAAATTGCGCTTGCACAATCTACAACTCAGTTTGAAAAACTTAACCAAGAGGACATTGATGACTCCAATTTACTTGAGTATATCACTGCTGATTACCAAAAAATGGCTGTCAACACCTGTGCCCTGCTTGACGAAAAAACCATTGAAGAGGCTGCTGCTACAATTGTTCTGTCTAGAAAAATCTTCTTGATATCAATTTATCCCACTTCCTTTATCTGTGATGAGTTTGCCTTCAAACTAAGGCAAATTGGTTTAGAAGTCACTCACTTGAAAGAACCATTAGAGGCCCAACTTTCCATTAGCAATATGACTAGCGATTCTTTGCTCATAGCAGTAGTTCCATCTATTGTGACCAAAGATATCATTCCCTTCTTGGCAAACGTTAAAAAGAATAATATCAAAACAATGCTACTGTCTTCAAATGATAATCCAAAAATTGATAATTTGATTGATATTAAGATGATTACGCCTGATCATGTCATGGCCAATAACAGCCTGACTCTTTCAAACACACCTATGATCTCACTCATTTTTGATATCATATATGCGACAATACTTCGTGATAATCGTGCACTGCGCCAAAGAAAACTAAGTAGTGATACAATCATCAATTCTTTCCAAGCCGCGGATTCATCGCGATACGAATGGTAAGACATGTAATAGAGCTGGGATTTACAACTCCAGTTTTTTTATTTTTTCAGTGCCTCTAAGGCCAAAGCAAAGTTTCCAAAGGTTGCTGAACCGTTATCTGCTACACCACTAATTTGAATCAAGTCATCCAAATCAGATGTTTGAACATATCCATTATTAAATTCATTAAAATATTTACGAACCTTAGTCATATCTATCGATTGTAAAACTGAGCCACCAAAAATAATCCGCTCAGGCGCCAAATTAACATAAGTATTGTAAGCAATTTGCCCAGCATAATAAGCGATTAAGTCAAAGACTTCATGGTCTACCGGCAAGTCTTCTCCACTCCTGCCAGTTCGTGCTTTAATCGATGGACCACTCGCCAAGCCCTCAAGGCAGCGATTACCGTGAAACGGACAAACTCCTAAAAAATCACGATCTTTTTCATGCCGTTCGACAATTGCGTGTCCCATCTCAGCATGAGAAATGCCCCCAATAAACTGATTACCTTGAACAGAGCCTCCGCCTATACCTGTACCGATGGTAAAGTAGACTATAGAATGTGTGCCCTGACCATTGCCAAACATCTTTTCGCCATAAGCAGAGCTATTCACATCTGTTGTCCAAACAACCGGTACTTTCAATGCTGATTTGAGAGGTCCAACTATATCCGTATTTTTCCACCCTAATTTCGGGGTACTGGTAATAAATCCGTAGCGTTCAGAATCTTCTTGAATATCAATTGGTCCAAAAGAACCTACTGCTAAGGCTGTCAGTTCATATTTCTCAAAAAATTTTATCACTGCTGTCAAAGTTTCTTCTGGGCTCGTCGTTGGTAATTGTATGCTTTTAATAATTTCAAAGTCAAAATTTGCTACAGAGCAAACAAACTTTGTCCCACCAGCTTCAATGCTTCCTAATAATTTCATATATGTCTCCTTACTCTAGTTTTAAAAAATCGTGTATCTGACACACGATTTTTTAATTATTCATTTTGAGAACCCTTTCAAAATTCTGATACTCTTCTTCAAGTTCATTTTCTTTCATCTGATTTGTCTTTAAAATGTATTGGTAATCATAGTAATTTGGCAAATAGTTTAGCTTCAAAAATGTTTTGGAAAAAGCATTAGCTGCTATTTCACTAGCACGCGATATTTTTGCCTTTCTAGACAAGCCTAAAAACTTAAAGGACTCAATGCTTTCAAGGTTTTCAGAAACACTTTCATCAAGTGTTTCTTCCAAAAAATGAAAAAGTTCATGGGCTAGCACAATTTTTTTCATTCCCTCGAAAGTCACATCGTTTTTATCCGCCAGATCTTGTATAGAACGATTGTAAATCACAATCTCCTTGTTTCCCTTTGCATCAACCTCAAACTGAGCGCGAAACTTCACTTTATAAAATGAACCCTCGCTTTTTGCTGGAGTTACCAAGATATCTAGCTTTTTAAATAAATCCTCCAGAGTGTTCCCCTGATACTTCTGAGCTAGTGCCTTGCCTTTCTCCAAGGATGAAGAAATATAATATGAAATCTTTTTGTCAGGTATTTTATGAAAAAGCATATCTTGTTTCAATTCCAAGTAGGCTAAAAATTCATCTGAAAATCTGTAATTCATCTTATACGCTTCTCCTAAAAATTAGTTATTTGTAAGCAACCGCGATTAATTCTTCTGTATCGTTCAAATTTTCTGTTTCAACATCCAAGATTGATGTCAACTGCTCAATGGTCTGCATTCCTGTCAAGTCTAACATTTTTTCCTTATAAAATATATAAACTTTCGGAATGGTCGCATTGGCATCAGAATAAATCGTATGTTCATCAACAAACTGTAAGAAATCTGAATCCGCTTGATTTTTCTTGAAAACAAAAGAGTGGGCATTACTCTGCTTAAAGCGTACTACACCTTCGCGATCAATGACACAGATATTGTTTTGCTTGCTCTTAAAGAAAAGTTTTTTCTTTATAACTAAGGAATTCATCAAGTTCCAGCGACCAATCTGAGCTTTTCTTTCAACAGTAGATGCATCAACAGAAAGCGCTTCAGCAGTTAACTTCTTTAATTCTTCTTCTGTTACTTCTTCGGCTCCAAGATTTTTTTGGCGCAATTCGGTTGCTCCTGTAGCAACGGCACGAACAATATTTCTTTGTGTATCAATTTCGATATTGACATCTACAGTTTCTTCATTCGCTCCTGACTGAACAATTTTTTCAATAACTTCAGCGCGTATTTTCTTGATATCTTTTTCTGTAGGATTAACAATTGAGCGTTCAATCTGCTCGCGTACCATAGCTAAGGCAACCCCGATAGTTGAGATATATGGTGCATTTTGCGCTAATTTCCACTTCATAGCATAGCGCTCAGCAAGGGCAGGAACAACAATCGCTCCAGAGCCTCCTCCTCCAACAAGGGTGATAAAATTCTTATCCAACTCATACTCAGCAATCAAGTCATCAATAACTGGCTCTAACTTATCAATGGCCAAACGAATAACTTCGCGTGCGGCATCTTCTGCAGTCATTTTCAGATAATTACCTAGAGCTTCCCATGCGTATTTGTTCGCTTCTGTATTACCTTGAGCGTAGTCACCATCCGGAACATATCCAAGTAAGTTAGCTGCACCTGCAAGAGTGTATGAATATTGTTTTCCGCTCTCACCTTTAATAATCACATACTCGCTAGGATCACCTTCACGTGGTGAAACAAACGCGATTTCAGGATTAAGTAGATTTTCTTTCTCTGTAAAGTTTTCATAATCAAGCCCCGCGATGTGAGCAGAGCGTGGTCCGACATCAATAATTTTGCCATCATTAGCACGAATCATTGAGCCACCTGCAACTGCTAATGTCCGAACATCTAGTGAACGAAGGTAAGTCTTGTGTCCCCCGACTTGCGCATATTTAATCATTACTTTTCCGTTTTTGATTACAGAAATGTCAACAGAGGTTCCGCCTACTTCAAAGAAAATACCATCTGATACCTTTTCATACATCAGTGCCCCCGCAACCCCTGCAGCAAGACCAGACAACATTGTCAAAATAGGCCGTTGGCGCACTTCATTAATTGACATAACGCCACCATCACAGCGCATAATCATCAAGTTAGATTGGATATTGGTTTTCAATACTGCATCTTCAGTCATATTCGCCGTTTGCATCATCTTAGGAATGAGCGAAGCGTTGACAACCGCCGTACGTGTACGCATTTTTAAACCATAAAGCTGTGAAATTTCATGTCCACCTGTCGCATACAAACCTTTTTCCTGCGCTTGTTTGATAACCAGCTCTTCATTTTCAGGATCATCTACGGAGTAAGCTTCAGAAGCAACGATAACTTGCGCATCTTTACTCATAAACTCTTTAATTGATGTCTCAATAGCCAAATCATCTAATTTCGAAGAATCAATAAATGTATGCTCTGAGCTTAGAAACTTGTTCGGTGCCAGCTCAATATCACCAACTGCGGTTTCTTTCCTGGCAGATCGCGCATCCATACCCGTTCCCATGCCTATAATACCGACCTTCGCAACATCGCCTTCCAAAAGTGCATTTGTTGCTTGAGTTGTCCCATGAGCGATGAAAGTTACATCGGACGGCGCAATATTATTTTCTGTCAAGATTTTATCGATAATGTTCACAATTCCTTTTGCCACACCTTCTGAGTGAGTGGTTGGAATTTTAACTTTGGCAATGACCTCATAACTGTCATTATCAATCGCTACTGCATCAGTAAAGGTTCCTCCAACGTCAATACCAATTCTTACCTTTTTTCCCATTTTCTTTATTTTTCTCTTTTCTAAAATCTAGTAACATTCTGACAAATTTGCCAGCAAATAAAATACTTGAGATGAGCGTTTACTCCCACCTCGCATTAAGTATTAAAACAAGTAGAAAGTTGAAGCAATCAAACCAATAACTGTTGAAATCCAAATCCAAGGAATCGTTTTCTTCAACACATCATTAACATCTGTTTTTGTGAAATCTGACACCCAGACATTATGTGAGTTTGTAGGATCACATACTGCTTGTACGTTAGAATTCAAGCGCAAAGCAACCATTGCCATAACTGGGTTCATACCACCAGCAACAAGTAAGGAAACAATTCCTGAACCAAGACCCCAAACATTTAATGGACCACGATAAATTGCAAGCGGAGCAAGCAAACCGAAGACTACAACAAACATGATTGGACCGTTAGGAATGATAGCCTCAATTGCGCCATCCAAGATGGTTGAAACCTCTACTGACATGACGGCATTCAGCAACATACCAATACCTATCATCAAGCCTGCTGCTCCAGCAATATCCTGAATCCCTTCGACAAATGCTGAGGATACAACATGAATTAGATTCTTCGGAGTACTTAATAATAAAGCAGCAAGAATACCTGTAATAATAGCTGCTACAAGTGGCACATTGAAAGCAAAAACTAAAACAACTGGTACGATTGGAGCAATTAGAGCAATTGAGCGCACGTTATTGTTGCGCCCTTTATTCGCGGGCATCGCCCAAGCTTTTCTACGTTTTCCGTTAAATTTTACAAAGTAAACCACCATGATAATAGACATGATAATCAAGGGAAGTCCCACCATCCAAGAATAAGATGTCACCGTTTCAAGGGGGAGACCAAGCACATCAATATATACCGCAAGAGTAGAGACTGAGAAAGTTACCCCAATACCATTGGCCAAAAGAAGAATGATGCTAGAAATCATGGGAGAAAGACCCGCAGATATCATGATTGGGATAATGATTGTTCCAACCAAAATGACCATTCCAAGCCCGTTAGAGGCTGTAAAAATAACTGACGCTACGGCTAAGAAAGAGAGAGCAAGCGGTAATGCTTTATCACCAGCCATCTCTGCAGCTTTTTTGATAATCAGCTCGGTAACACCAATTTTTGTCAATATTTTTCCGAAAAGTGATCCAAAAATCAAGCCTGAAATAGCTGTGGCCATACGCATTGAACCATCTTCAAGAACACCCTTAACCAAGGTAAATTTCTCTGGGTCCTCTGACATAAAAGGTACACCTGCAATAACAGAGATTAAGATTGCCATGATTGGAAGTGCCAAGATTGTTGGCAACTTGCGTGTCATCATCAGGGCTACTGCGCCGAGGAAAACAACTATAATTCCGATTAACTGTAAAGTTTCCATTTTTTATTCCTTTTTATTTTTCAATATAAGCTTTTTGTGCAATAAGTATATCTTGTAATGCCGAGACATCGACTTCTTTAACAGACTGATTTTCTTTCAAAGCCAGGACAGAAGCAAGACCAGCTGCTTGTCCGAGCGCAGTCATTGTTGGTGTCGTACGAATCGCTGCCTGCGCTTCAAAGGAAGCAGAAACACAGCGTCCTGTTACTATGAGATTTTCTAACTCGTTAGTAATCATGATTTCATATGGGATTTTGTAATAGCTATCAAAAGTACTTGCATCAAACTTCTCATGCTCTATTTCTTCACTCTGTGCACTATGAACTGAAACTGTTCCTTCACCTTTAGGGTTATGAATATCAATGGGGTAACCCGAATGAGCAATATGTGTTTTAAAATCCGTTCTTTCCAGGACGTCTTTATTAGTCAGCGTATAAACACCTTTAATTTGACGTGTACCACGGATACCAATACTTGGTCCTGTGTATACTATCTTCGCATTTCTGAATCCAGGAATATCTTCAACTAAAAACTTAAATAACTCTGCACATTGCCTTCTGCCGAGCATCTCTGCGCGGGTCAAACTTTCTGCGGAGACACCACTTTCGTTGATAATACGTGTTGTATTAATAATGAATTCACCAGGGACATTTGTTTCAAAAAATAAAATATCTTCACGGGGGATACTGAGACGTCCTTCTTTTTTGGCTTTTTTAAACTCCTCATCAAAACCAATAAATGAAAGGATTTCCGTATTTTTCATTACATTAAGATTTCGGTTGAGCCGTGGGAATTTCTCTGGATCTTTCAGAACCGTGTTCTTAAGCTCTTGTGTGTCCACACCATAAACTTTAAGATTCATCGTCATCGGCTGCATCGCTTGGTCAGATTCACGCCCCAGTTGGAATGGAACTCCCGCCTCAGTTGCTAAATCCGCATCCCCAGTTGCATCAATGAAGTATTTTGCTGTCAAGTTTGTCAGTCCATCTTTGTTTAATACAGTAATAGACGAAATTTTACTGTTCGTTTTTTCAACAGACACAAGATTAGTGTGAAACAGAATATCACATCCTGCTTCCTGCGCCATTTCATCCAAAACAATTTTCAAACCTTCTGCTGAAAATGGTGTTAAATACGAAATATAATTGGTAGAATCAAGCACATGACCTGGCGAGTAACCCTTTTCGACCATGCGCTGGACCATCTCTTCACCCAAACCTTTTATAACCTGCTTTTCTCCTGCAAAAAAAGTCATCATAGGGCCGACACCATTTGCTGTTAAAGAACCTCCGAAATAGCCATACTGCTCAATAATCAGCGTTTTAGCTCCATTTCGTGCACTTGCAATCGCAGCGAAGGCACCAGACATGCCACCACCTGTAACGATCACATCATAATTTGTTTTCATTATCATTTACTCCTTGCTTTTTCGTTAGCGCTTACATTTTATATAATAGCATTTCTTTCAAAATGTGTCAATCTTTATGAAAATAAAATTCAATAATATGTTATGATTATAAAAAAGGAGTAAAAATATGATTAATTATTCTGTAGAGAAAACAAAAGAAAGCATTGATTTTATCACGTTTAATATCCGTGATAAATTTGAAATAACTTTTGCAAGTCTCGGTGCCTCTATCTTTGAAATAAAATTTTCAGATTGTATGGGTAATTTGGAAAATATAACACTAGCCCCTCATTCACGACAGTACTGGATAAAAAACAGAACTTTTTCAGGGAGTATCATTGGTCCTTTAGCTGGTCGCTATGAAATTAATGATACCTCTCTCGAAGTAAACAGACCACCTTATCATTTCCATGGTGGAAATACTGGATACGATAAGAAAATTTGGGACTTTGAAATTGATGAATTACCAGATGAAACCCAGCTTATCTTTACTTTAAACGATCTTGAAAACCATTTGAAAGTAAAGGTCATTTATTCTATCAATCAGCATTTGCAGCTAAAAATGACTATATCGGCTACTGCGACCAAAAAGACTCATTTCAACCCAACCAATCATATCTATTTTAATTTGAGCGGAAACAATCAAGAGACTGTTGAAAGTCACACTCTTTATCTCTCAAGCAATCAATATTTTGTAGAAAATACAGAAAAAGTAATTATCGGCAGTTCCAAAATCACAAAGGATGATATACTTGATTTTTCAGATTTAGATGGAAAATCATTAAAAAATTTAAGCACTTTTGATGGTTTAGACACTACTTTTTCATTAGACAAGAAAAAAATAGGGATAATCAGTCATCCTCAAAGTGGACGAGCTGTTAAAATAAATACCACATTACCTGCAGCTGTCGTATTTACCTTGAATCAGCCACAAATACATTTCGAGAATAAACCAAAATATTCTGGAATTACTTTTGAAACACAATACCCAGCTAATAACTTAGAAAAAGTTATGCTTAAAGCTGGTGAAGAATATTTTTCCGAAACTACCTATAGTTTCTTGAATTTAAAGGATAAAAAGATGGATGGGAACAGTTGTAACTTGATTTAAATAAGACATGCCCAATTGTTTATTTAGAAAAAATATAAAATATTTTAAAAGAAAAAAATCCCAGACTTATATGAGTCTGCTGAAAAACTTTACATATTTTTTAAAACACAATATATTGTGCAATAAAAATAGAATTATATCTATATGTCGTATAAAAAGAGGCTGGGGCAAAAGTCCAAAATAATGAAAAAAACGCTAAATTTCGGCAGATAATGCCCTGATTGAGCATTTTTGTTTTTTCTATTTTTGCTAAAACTGATCAAAAACCGACTTTTGCCCCAACTCCTTTCCAGTAGCCCCGACTTATATACTGAGATTTTTAAAACATTTTTGTTAGATGCCTTATCAAGCATAAAGGCAGCTGCATAAATAACTTATCAATGTTTCTTATACCTTAAAAAGCACAGTAGACGGGTGCTTTTCTTTTTTGTCCTCGTCTGAATATTATATGTCCATTTTTGAAAGCTGATGTCTGGTACTCTCATCTTTTACTTGCAATCATCCACAAGTAGATCTATTTTGTTTCCTTCCCTTCATTTTATTCTCATTAAGTCAAAGAAAATACCTTTTCCAAGCACTTTTAAGACAGTTACGTCATAAAATTTTGTAACTATTTGCAGGTCCGTGGTAAATTTTTTCAAGATGTTTAAAACAATACAAAATTCTAGTTTCAAAGCTTGTAAACATGTTATACTGGACTTAGTTATTGGAGGATATAATGTTTTATTTAATGTTCTTTCTAGTCATTGCTGCCATAGGTTATCTGCTTATAAGATTTAAAGATCGAAGCATCATAGGTGGACTACTTTTAGCTGCAGGTCTAATGCTCTCTTTCTTTACCCTTCTGCTCTTGGGACTAGCATTTCTTGATGAGAAAACGACTCACGGCTCCACGATTTCTCTGGGAATATTTTATTTTCTCATTCCTTTGGTTTTTTTAGCTCTTTGTATTTATCTCATCCTAAACTCACAAACGATGCGGACCAGAGAAGGAAAAAGTCTGACTGCCAAACTTTCTGCTGCTTTAGGACTGAATCTCATTGTCAGCTTCCCTCTCTTCTTAGTATTGGTATCAGGGCTTATAAATGTTCCTTTATTTCTCAGCATTATTTTAATATTCTTCTTGCTGCTTGATTTAACCCTTACTTTCATCTTCATGGCCTACTTGCTTTATTCTTGGATGTATCAGATGTTCCCAGTAAAAAAACAAATTGACTGCATTATCGTCCTTGGATCAGGAATTTCTAGCGAAGAGGTTCCGCCGCTTTTAAAAAGTCGTTTAGACAAGGGAATTGAGTATTTTTATAAAAATACTGCTTCTAAATTTATTGTCAGTGGTGGGCAAGGTGATGATGAGCCCGTTTCCGAAGCATTTGCTATGAAAAAATATCTCCTGTCTCAAAATATTCCTGAAGAAAATATTATCATGGAAGACCAGTCAACAACAACTTATGAAAACATGCTTTTCTCAAAGCGTCTTATTGAGGAGGATTGGCAACACCATTCTGAATATAATAAACGGCATCCTGTTATTATTTTTTCAACGAATAACTATCATGTACTTCGAGCACGTTTATATGCTCGGAGGGTCCATCTTAAGGCGGAAGGTGTTGGTGCTCCAACTGCCTTCTATTTCTTACCAACAGCACTCATTCGTGAATATGCCGCACTACTCTCCCACAATAAATTTTGGGTTATTGGGCTTGTTCTTCTGATTTTCTTGATTATAGTAAGCAGTTTCTTGCCTATATAATATAACCCTAAACTTTAAGAAAAGAGAGATTAGTATCAGTACGGCATTGGCCACTGATATATTTCCTTTTTGAGACAAAAGTAGACTTTAACCGATTTTACTCAAAACGTATCAAAAAAATGCTTAATCTCTGCATTCTTATGCATATGGTTAAGCATTTTTCATTTTCAAGGCCGTCGGCCCAGCCACTTTCAAATTTTATTTTTTTATCTGGATAAATAAGACCTTAAGATAGTCACCTTCTGGAAACGTTTGAGACACCTTAAAATCTGAAGGCAAGTGTTCCTCTTGAAAAATAACGTAACTTACACCTTTATCTTCCAAAGACTCTTGAACCATTTTTTTAAACTTTTTCCGACTGACATTCGCAGCATTTGTAGAAGCAATCAAAAGGCCATTATTATTCAAGATGTCCACAGATTGCTGAACCAGTTCTCCATAATTTTTAGCAACAGAAAAGGTCTTTTTCTTATTTCGTGCAAAACTTGGTGGATCCAAGACAACAATGTCATAGCACAACTCCTTTTTCTTGGCATAGCTAAAGTAGTTAAAGACATCCATGACATATATTTTTTGAGTTTCTGGGGCAATACCATTCATTTCAAACTGTTCACGTGTTTTGTCCAAAGAACGCTTTGCTAGATCCACTGAGGTTGTTTGGCTAGCCCCACCAAAGGCAGCTGCTACAGAAAAAGCACCCGTGTAACTGAACATATTAAGAAGTGTCTTACCCACAGCTAAACCATTTGCCAAAGCTCCTCGAACATTTTTCTGATCCAAGAAAATACCGGTCATTAAGCCCTCATTCAGATAAGTTGCATAAGTAACACCATTTTCCTTTACCGCTAAAGGCCCTGGAGCTGCTTGACCATAGAGAAAACGACTCTCAAAGTGCAGCCCCTCAAAGCGAATTTTCTCATAAGCTCCTTTAATTTCTGGGTAAACGGACTGAAAAGCAGCGATAATATCTGAACTTTGTGCATAAATAAAAGCATTGTACCAACTAAAGACAGCATAACCTGCATAATAATCGACAGTTACCCCGCCTAAACCATCACCTTCACCATTAAATAAGCGAAATGCTGTTGTCAACTCATCTTGAAAAAAAGAAAGTCGGTCATTTTTGGCATTCTCAAACTTTCTTTTATAAAAACTTTGATTGATGTCCTCTTGTGCTTGGGTTAAGACCCAGCCTGCCCCCTTATTTTGCTTGGATAAGTATCCTCTCCCCAAAAAGTTTTCCTTCTCATCAACAAAGTCAACAAAAGAATCTTCTTTTGGAAGAAACTTCAAATCATCCGCAACAATTAACGGAAAAGTACGACGAAGTTTTATTGCTGCCTGTTTTTTTACTGTGATTTTCTTCATGATATTATTGTATCAAAAAAAGTCGTTCATCCCTCAATTTAAAGGCCGCCCATTTACATAATACAATATTCACTACATTCAGATCAAAATCCGATTTTATTTAATTTATTAATGTATTTATTTTAAACTAAGGCACAGGAAATTTATAATCTCACTTTATTCACCGGTATCCCTCTCTTCATTCATCATTCGACTATAGAAAAAAGCCGAAGTCAAAGGACTTCAGCCATGGTCTGACAAGATCAGGGGCTATTTTTTCATGGGATTATTTATCTGTGAGAGCAGCAAGTCCTGGAAGAACCTTCCCTTCAAGAAGTTCCATAGAAGCTCCACCACCTGTAGAAATCCATGAGAATTTATCTGCACGACCGAGGTTGATTGCTGCTGCTGCTGAGTCACCACCACCGATAATTGATTTCACGCCTGGTTGCGCGATGATTGCATCCATTACACCGATAGTACCAGCTTGGAAGTCAGGGTTTTCAAAGACACCCATAGGACCATTCCAAACAACAGTTTTAGCTCCTTTAAGTTCTTCAGCAAAACGTTTTACTGACTTAGGACCGGCATCAAGACCGAGGAAACCTGGATCAACTGCTTCACCTTCAGTATCTTTTACTTCAGTATAACCAGCAAAAGCGTTAGCTTCTTTTGAGTCTACTGGCAAGATAAGTTTACCGTCTGCTTTTTCGAGCAATTCTTTGGCCAAGTCAAGCTTATCTTCTTCAACCAAAGAATCACCAATTTCGATGCCTTGTGCTTTGAAGAATGTATAAGCCATACCACCACCGATGATAACTTTATCTGCTTTACCAAGCAAGTTTTCAATAACACCGATTTTATCTGAAACTTTTGAACCACCGAGGATTGCTACAAATGGACGAACTGGATTTTCAACAGCATCTTGAATATAGGCAATCTCATTTTCAAGCAAGAAACCGGCTACTGCTTTATCAACGTTTGCAGAAATACCTACGTTTGAAGCATGTGCACGGTGAGCAGTACCAAATGCATCATTTACAAAGATACCATCTCCAAGCGAAGCCCAGTACTTACCAAGTTCAGGATCATTTTTAGATTCTTTCTTACCGTCAACGTCTTCAAAACGAGTATTTTCAACAAGCAAGATATCGCCATCTTTCAATTCAGCGATAGCAGCTTCCAACTCAGCACCGCGTGTAGTACCTGGGAAGACAACTTCTTTGCCCAATTTTTCACTCAAAGCTGCTGCCACTGGAGCAAGAGATTTTCCGGCCTTGTCTGCTTCTTCTTTAACACGACCGAGGTGTGAAAAGAGGATTGCACGTCCGCCTTGTTCAAGTACATACTTGATTGTTGGAAGAGCTGCAGTAATACGGTTATCATTAGTAATTACACCGTCTTTAAGTGGGACATTAAAGTCCACACGAATAAGAACTTTTTTACCTTTAAGATCTACATCTTTAACAGTCAATTTTGCCATTTTCTGGAAATCTCCTATATTTTTTTATTCACTAATAAAGTAATTATATCACAATTTAGGCAAAACTTTCTTTACAAGCTTTATCTGGCACGATAAATGCACAAAAAATTATGAGAATGAAACGGTGACTCTAGTGTTATTTTATTCTAAAACCGTAAAAGCTTGCTTACCTTCATTAAAATAATTTATTTTCATCAAAAATTACGTTCCTAAGTTTATCAGGCTTGTCGCAAAGGTTATTCTTTTTCATATAATATTTGCTTTATTTTCTCTTTTAAACGATACTTTTCCATCCTATGTAATTCGCCGCCTGACAGATGGTTTTTCAGTAACTTACGATATCTCAAACTCAAACGTTGAAGAACCTCTTCGAGCAGAGTTGCTGAAATCAACATGTGTTCAGGAGTGTCAGCTTTACCTTCCAAGGCATCTGAACACTCGTATATATCCAGACCACTCCCACAGTCAAAACCCCGCTTAAACGCTCGCTCTCTTCTTTTTATATCTATTAGTCTTTGTTTATACCGTACTTTAAAATGACAATATAGTTTTTCATGAGTCACACCATCCTCAAGCAATTTATAGAGAACCAAACGTCCTTCCTGTCGATAATCATCCATTGTCCAAAGATTTATCTTAATTAAATGACTGTTCTTCCATACAATATGTTGAACCGAATGAAATATTTCTTCCAACTGTTCCTTATCCAAGTTATTATTCAGCATCTGCCTCCATCTCCTCTCTAATTCTCAAATACCTTTTAATCACTAACTATATGATAAATTTCCTCCCTCTTTTTTATCTCTACTCCTAACAGTAGAATACCATAGCTTCGCGTAAAAATGATTATCAAATTATTTTTATTTCTTAAATTTCTAAAACATAATAGAAAATCTCGACATTTTTTAAGTTCCAGATTGTAAACTGACATCTTGACAAAAAAACTAGCATATACGGCTCTCTATTTTCATAGTAAAGTAATCTATAGAAATTATCTGACATTTATCAGCAGTGCTACATAAACAGCTCCACTACCAATCAAGTATCTTTTAGCTGTTAAAAAATATCAGTATAAATCTAAATTAAACAAAAATATGAGGAATATTTCTCCCAGTATAACTAGTAGCTAAGAAGGGATCACTAAGTTTCTCCCTTCCAAAATTTTTAAGGCTCTATCAAATACTAAATCACTCTACTAATAGCGTTTAGTAGTCCTTCGATACCCCCAAAAAAACCTCATCTGCTTAAACACAAGCAGAGCATTTCACGAGGTCTTATTTCGCCCTATTCCAACGACGCTCTCGAAGGTAAGAACAATCTCTGTAAACTCATCAAGCGTATTGCCTTTGGTTTTGGGCGATTTGACCACCTCAGAAAACGGATTTTATTCCAACAAATTCTCACAAAGCGTAACTAAAAAAGTCATCAGCTTTTGATGACTTTCTCGTGTTTTTAAACTCATTTTATCGGTTTACCACCGCAGAGTAAACAGAACCATTAAAACAAACAAAAAGACCAAGAGTACTAAACCCTTGGTATGAGTGATGCCGAGGACCGGTTTCGAACCGGTACGAAGGTTACCCTTCGCAGGATTTTAAGTCCTGTGCGTCTGCCAGTTCCGCCACCCCGGCAAAATATGGAAAATCTCCCACAAAGGGAGAACTAACAAAGCGAACGACGAGATTCGAACTCGCGACCCCAACCATGGCAAGGTTGTGTTCTACCCCTGAACTACGTTCGCGGATTGCTTTGCACCTTGTCAGTGCTAATGTAAATAACCTTGTCAGGCTTTGCCTATCCCTGCGTTCAGATTGCTTGCGCAATCACAAGATTACTTACATTGAATTATCTGGCTTACACAAGCAAACTTGCGACGCAGATAATTCAATGCCGACTACATGATTCGAACACGCGACCCTCTGATTACAAATCAGATGCTCTACCAACTGAGCTAAGTCGGCTATTAAAAGAAATGCGGATGAAGGGACTTGAACCCCCACGCCCTAAAGCACTAGAACCTAAATCTAGCGTGTCTGCCAATTTCACCACATCCGCTTGACAAGTTCTACAACGCTCTCTACTTCAACCTTAGGCTAAAGTATGACCCGTGCTGGGCTCGAACCAGCGACCCTTTGATTAAAAGTCAAATGCTCTACCAACTGAGCTAACGAGTCTTCTCTTCTTCCTTTCAAGTATCTCTACTCGAAACGGTTCCGACGGGAATCGAACCCGCGATCTTCGCCGTGACAGGGCGACGTGATAACCGCTACACTACGGAACCTATGGGAGTTAACGGGATCGAACC
>NZ_DKXK01000056.1:0-2810 GCF_002492185.1 Lactococcus sp. UBA7128 | reverse complement strand
ACCACCGCAGAGTTGACAGAGCCGCAGTTCCATTTTTTTATAGACTTTGGATAAATCAGAAACTTTCAACAGTCTCTGAAAACATAGACTTGTTCTATAGTTCAGCCCTTTTTTCCTTGCGGAAGTAAGAAACAATACCAAAGACAAGAATCCAAATTGCTGAGCCAATAGCCGGTATGCGTGTATCTTTGAAGAAGAAGAGAGAGATGAAGATTAAAGCAAAAGCAACGATAGTAACGGGAATCAAGACATTAGGCACCGGAACTTTGAAACCATCTTCCATATATTCATCTGATTTTCTGTACTTTGTATAAGCGATGAGTGTCATGATGTAAACAATCAAGAAGAGATTGGTTGCGACACTTGTAATAAAGACGAAACCGTTAGAAACACCTGGAATAAGTGAGATAAACGGTGCTAAGAAAATCAAGGCTGCAGTGAAGAAGAGCGCATTGGTTGGGATACCGTTTTTAGAAAGTTTCGTGAAAGGTCGCAGGGCTTTGTCTCCATGTAATTTTGAAAGGGAGAACAGATTACGTGTTGTTGAAAAGAGAGCAGAGTTAAGCGCTGAAGCCGCTGAAGTTAAAACGACAAAGTTAATAAGTGCAGCTGCCCACTTGAAACCGATGAGGTCAAAAACCATGACAAATGGGGACTGATCTGCAGGAATGTCTGTCCAATGGTAAATAGACATGATGGCAGTCAGTGCTCCAATATAGAAAATCAAGATACGAATGGGAATCTGATTGATAGCCTTTTTAAGAGTTGGACGAGGGTCCAAAGTCTCTGCTGCAGTCATGCCGATAAATTCCATGGCTACAAAGGCAAACATAACCATTTGGAAGCTTCCGATAAAGTTAGCAACTCCATTTGGGAAGAAGGAGAAGTCTTTGACGACATTACTTAGACTGACCGTTGTTCCATCAGCTTGAAAACCTGTAAAAGCCATCACGATAGCGGTAACAATCAGACCGACAATGGCTATAATTTTTATCATTCCAAACCAAAACTCTGTTTCACCAAAGAATCTAGCGTTAAGCGTATTGAGTGCAGTTAAGGCTAGGAGGATAACTGTTTCGGTGAGCCACACGGGGACACTCGGTAGCCAGAATTGGATATAGACGCCAACGGCAGTTAATTCGGCCATTGCCATGAAAATAACGACAAGCCAATAGGACCATTGAATAAAATAACCGGCCTTGTTTCCAAGATAGCGGCTGACAAAGTTAAGAAAAGAGTGTTGCTCTGGGTCCATGTAGAGCATCTCACCAATTGCTCGGAGTAAGATAAACATCAGTGCTCCGATGATGATATAAATCAGTAGAATTGATGGTCCAGTCATGCTGATAGACTGTCCTGCTCCTAAGAAGAGACCTGTTCCGATAGTTCCAGCAATTGCGATAAGCTGGATGTGACGATTTTTCAGACCTCTTTGAGTCTGATTGTTTTCATTATTCATAAAAACCTTTCTGTAATTTTATGCACAATTATAAACATTATAAAGTAATTATATCGCTTTTGGATAAAATTGGCAAGATGAATGAGAAGATATTTTGATGAAGGGCTTAAAAAGTTTCTTTTCAGGTACATTCTGCTTTTATCGACAATGTTATCGCTTTCTTATGTGCATTTATCGCTACTTTTACCTTGAAGGATTTTTGTCTTTTAAATTTTCGGCAAAGGATTTAGAAAATTGCTCGGAGCATATTTAGACAGTTTTACACCAAATATCTTAATAGGAATAAGTGAGGCTTAGTGAAAGGCAATGTGAATAATTATACAAAACAAATGCAATCCATCTTGACATGAGACTGCTGAAAAAGAGCGCTAAATAGTTCAACCCCAAGCTTTTATCTCTACAGATTTTTGGGAAAAATCCCCAATGAAAAAAGCTTAACCCTATGTATAAGAATACTTCGGTTGAGCATTTTCATTTTTTGCATTTTTACTGAATCAGTCTCTTTCAACTTTTGTTGCAGACTCTGGTATAATAAAAATATGTTAATCATAAATGAACAATTGTTCGAGATTGAGGACTCAATCGATACTCTGGTCAAAGCCTTTTTAGATTTGCCACAAGTTGCTGTTTACCGTACCTTGAAAGCTGAGTTTGAAGCAGACAAGGACGTGCAGGATAAGTTACGGATTCTCACAGAAAATCAAGAGTACGTAGCTTTTCGTCCAGAGTTGCTAGAGTTAAGAAAGGAAATTTTATTCAACGAGAAGGTTTATAATCTGCGCGTTGCTGAAAATGACTTGCAGGAACTTTTATCCGATTTAACGAAAGACATTGCTTCATCAATCTCAGAACATATTTTTGTAGATGAAAATTTGCCCTTGAAAGGAGGGAGTCGCCATGAACGACATCATTAATCAAGAAACAGAAGAAAATAAATCAGAAAGTACAGCAGTTCGCCCACTGGATAAACAGAATAGAAGTGCCCTTTTTGTCTATTGTAATTCTTACAAAGGCAATAGGCAGTTGAACCGCTACGGGGACCTTGGCTATACGAGCCGCAAGGCACACTACAGCCTTCTTTATGTGAATGAGGAAGATGTGCCAGAGACGATCAAGAAGCTCAATGAACTCAAATTTGTGAAAAAGATACGACAGAGCCATCTTAAGGAAATCAATACAAACTTTTCAGAAGCTTTTGCTGAAACAAATGAAGAAATTAAAAGTCAGCTTGATGCTGCTTTAGCTAAACTATGATATTTCTATAGAAATTCTAGATAAAAACGATAGAGCAGGTTGTGAAAGAATATCGAAAAAAACTGCCTTTTATTGAAAAGAACCAAGTAAAATAGAC
>NZ_DKXK01000094.1:0-13091 GCF_002492185.1 Lactococcus sp. UBA7128 | reverse complement strand
TTTTACTACTATGGGATTCATGTTGAGAGTGGCTTAGTCAGTCCTGACCAGCATGAGGAGTTCCTCAATGATGGGGAGCAACACCATGCGGATCTGGCAGAGTTCCTCCGTGGTATCCAGAATGGAGCCATGCATGATGACGGCCCGAACCCACTGCCTAACGAAGACAGTGCACCAGCAGCCTTTGACTTTTCGACCATGCGTCCAGGTCGTATCTTTACCATGGCTGGGGAACGATACCGCTATCTTGAAGATATGGATAACGGAAACCATATGATTATTCGGGATGATGCGATACGTGATATTAACTTTTACAATCAAGAAGGAGCTATGGACGATTGGTATAGCACACTTTCCCAGGAAGTTCAGGACATGGTTCAACCCGTGTCAGATAGCTTTGACACAGGTCAGCTTCTTCCTGAAGACATTATTTGGGATGATGATGAAAGTCGGTGGATGATTACTAACCTTGCTGCCCTTAATATTGCAAATGATGTGACTGAGATTGATCCAAGTGGTAGTCCTCGTGCTTTTGTTCTTTCCGTTGCAGATGTGTTACGCTTATCAGGTCCAGGGCGAGGATTTCCTACCGCCTTGGAACGTGGACATGGAGCGTTAGGCTGGTGGTGGACACGTACTCCATGGCTTCCAGGACGGGCTTGGCGTGTAGGAAACCGTGGAGGATTCGCGGGACCAGATTCTATAGGTATTGCGAATTCTACTGGTAGCATGCGTCCTGCTCTGATTATCAATCAAGGAAACTGATCTGTTACAAAAATTTAGAAACCTGCCTCCCTTAACCAAAATTACAAAAGGAAAAAGTCTGGGATAAAAGTCATAGTGAGTTGATTTTACCCAAAGCCATAAAAAACTCGCGGAATAAAACAGCATTCTTGTATGCCGTTATTCCGCGAGTTTTCATTGTTTTGGCTTGGCGCTTCTTAAGCCTGTATGATAGAGTGGGGCTGTTTTTTTATGATATGAGTCATCAATCCTCGTTAGCCCCATAAACTGAGCGAGCTTCGACAAGTTTGTCTTGCCGATGTGCCTGATAAAATTCTTCAAGTTTCGGAGTAACAGTTGGTGCAGTAGCATTGAATGCTTTTGCCTGTTGAATCGCTTGAGGAGTGGGAGGAGAAACGAGCTGGGGTAACTCAGGTAAAAGAGGGGTGTGCGGCAGTGCTGTACCAGAGAAAGCGAACGGAGTTATATTTCTGCCCTCATTCATAAATCTGATGGTATTGTTGAGCAGGTAAACACGCATGTTGTTTTCTTGTTCGATTGGGGCGGCTGGGATATAATATTTACCACTCATATCAGGGCTTCCTACCCAAACAGCAGTAGAAACACCAGTTGATGTAGCAGCCATCCAAGCATCAGGAGCACCTTGGCTACGGGCAGGTTCTGTGGCAGTCTCCGGGAAGTTAGAAAGTCCGGACTTTGTAGCAAAGGCGTTGGGCCATTGTGGCTGGGCAGCTAGGGGCTCAGAACCGTTGGGTTGTGTCACATTTTGCATGAGATTGACCAGCGCGCGCGCTGTTGAAGAACTCATGGCGCGTTGCGCTTCAGGCTGGTTGAGGGGAACTTCTTGACCATTCACACTAACAGAAGCTATGGCAGTAGGTACGACACGTACACCATCATTTCCAATAGCAGAGTAGGCAGAAGCAGCTTGTAGAGGTGAGAAATCATAACTGATTGAATGTGATTGATCATAGTGATGTGAGGCAATACCTAAAGGTCGCATGATACTATTTTTTTGATCGTCATTAGTCATATCAAAAGTTTGAAGTGCAGCAGAGTTCAAAGAATTTCCGAGAGCAAAACTTGCTGGGACTGGACCATAACTTTTGCCGCCGTAGTTCATCAAAGGTTTACCATTCGCGTAAGTTGTCGCATTACCGTTCAGAATGCTGTTTTCGTTAATATAACCATATTCAAGCGCTGGAGCATAGTCTAACAGTGGCTTGATTGTTGAACCAGAAGATCGGACAGAGGATATAGGAAGCTGTGGATTATCCGAATTTGTATTGAGCGCTAAGATATGTCCTGTCTTGGTGTCAACCACAGAGATGGCTGTTAGAGCCCCCTCAGGCAGTTCATTACGAGGAATATTAGATACATCGGGCGCAGTATGGTTGGCTACAGTTTCTAGATAATCCAGATGCCCTTTTGTGGCATAGGTTTTGACGACAACTTTAGCATTTCTTGGCAAGGCCAGCTGTCCAAGCTCTTTTTGGACTTGAGCGATATAAGCTTGATAAGCATGAGGAATGCCTTGGGTATAATTTGGATTGAGTTTGAGCTCTTTTTTTACTGCTTCAGCACTATCCTTGTATTCTTGCTCAGAAATAATTTTGCTAGACTTCATGACAGCCAAGACAGTGAGTGCGCGTTGCTTCCCAGCGCCTGAAAAATCTTGAACATAAGTCGAAGGAGCTTGTCCAAGGCCCGCTAAGTATGCAATTTGTGCAATGTAGAGGGGAGTCCTTTCGTCAGTCATCATTGGTGTGGAAAAAAGGTTATTCCAAGCTGCTCCTGGTCCAATAGTATCGGGAGTTAAGCGCAGGGTGTCAAGATAACTTGTCAAAATATCATTGCGCGAATAACGTTCGGCAAGGCTATGTGCATCAATTAATTCAACAATTTTACGAGAAAGGGATTTGTCTGCGTTAAAACCGCCATGAGCAATATTTTTGGCTAACTGCTGATCAATGGTTGAGCCACCACGTGGACCACGTGCAAGGTGTAAACGCGTGAGGACTTCAGACAAAATCGCATTGCTGACGCCTTTTATTGAATAACCCTTGGTTTTACGGGAATAGAAGTCACTGTCCTCAACTGCCACTAATGCTTTTGTATAAAGCTCGGGAATGTTTTGGTCCTTACCGGAAAGTTGTGCGGGAATGTATTTGTAAATATTTGAGGACTCTTGAAGAGCTTCTCCATTAATATCTGTGATTGTAAAAGATTGAGAAATCGCTTGCGGTGAAGGTTTCAGTTCGATCCTGTGAGCATTGTGCGACTCCTTATCCAAGAGATAAACGGCACCAACGGCGCCAACAGCTGTGAAAAACAAAAGGACAAGGAAAAAAATGGATAGGGCACGGAGTATTCTTTTTTTAGTCATTCTTCCTCTCCTTTATTTTTATCATCATCATTATTCGCTTCTGTTTTGTCATCCGTTTTTGAGTCTGTTTTTTCTTTTTCTCGTGTTTGAACGGTGACAGTTTGCCCTTTCATAATCCGTGTATAATCTGAAGAAGCAGGACTTTGCTGAGTGATTATCGCTGTATCTTTATCCTCAAACTGTGTAGGAACTTTAATCTGAAAATCTGTCTGGGCAATTTTCCTCGCCTCAGCCAAAGTTTTTCCTTTCAGGTTCGGGAGAACAACACTGGCGCTTTTTAATTGCTCTGATTTTTCGATTTTCTTTTGAAAGGCAGTTAACTCTTTGATACGTGCCTCAACGGTTTCTTTTTTGCTCAAATATGTGTTGACTTTATTGAAAACAGGAATAAAGTCCTCCATAAGCGTATTGTCAGTCGCAATTTGGCTAAATTGAAGACGGCTAATTGTACTGTAACTGTTTGTGTAATTCACAAACTGAGTAAAGTTATTGAGAAGAGCATTTGCTTGGTGGAGTGTCTGAATAGAGTCTATAATGGTTGATTGAGAAACAGCATCCTCATCCTCAATGTAAGATTGAATACTTTTTTCAGTTTGTTGGGCCAACTGATTTGCTTTTTCAATAAATTGAGGAAGCTGTTCTGCTTTTAAAGACCCCGTATCCGCTTGAAGCTCTTGAACGGCGCGAGATAGGCGAGCATTTTCATAAATCTGAGACAGTTGAGTCATCTGCTCATCGCTTGCCCCAAGAGCTTGCTGTAGCTGCTCTTGACTCTGAGAGAACTGCTCCTCAGACATTTCGCCATTTATGATACGGTTGATAAGTTTTTCATTAACCATTAAATTTTCAGCGAGTTCACTGGATGCATTGCTCAGATAGACATCCAGAGCATTATTTTTTAATTTTTTGATATAGTCGTTATCATCAGGTCGGATATTTGTTGTTTCGATAATTTCTTTTTGGGACATTGACTGAAAGACAGGATAGTCGCGAAAGAGAATCTGTCGCCCGAGTAGTCCAGCGATTATGATAATGCCGCTCAAAAGAAGGACCAGTACAATAATAACTTTGTTGAAGACTTGTTTTTTCATCTAAAACCTCATAAGTATTAAGCTTAATATAGGCATTAAGCTCCTCCATTATATCACACCATGCAAGATAACAATCATCAAGTGCAAGTGGAGGAAAGGAATGCAGTTTTTTTGCTGGAAAAATGGCCGTTTTCATCGCATATCTGCTGAGGTTTAGCATAGGATAGTTCTGGCTCGATAATGTTATGCTTCTTGAGTGGTATAGCAACTGTTCTTGCTCAGAGGAAAAGGAAAAATATGATAGAATTGTTTGTATGAATATCGAGTCAAAGATTAAAGATTTAACGGAGCTATTAAATAAATATGCTTACGAATACTATACCTTGGATAAGCCCTCTGTAGAAGACGCGGAGTATGACCGTCTCTATCGTGAGCTAGAGACACTGGAACAAGAAAATCCTCACTTGGTACGTGCGGATTCTCCGACCCACCGTACCGGAGATGTTGTCTTGGCAGGATTTGAAAAATATCAGCACGAATACAATCTCTACAGTCTGTCTGATGCTTTTTCACGTGAAGAGTTAGAAGATTTTGACGAACGTGTGCGTAAAGTTATTCCGAAACCTGAATACATTTGTGAATTAAAAATAGATGGTCTTTCACTTTCCTTGAAATATGCAGAAGGGAAGCTTGTAGCGGCAGCGACACGCGGTGATGGAACTGTCGGGGAAAATATCACAGAAAATGTTAAGAGAATCAAGGACGTTCCTCTTGTTTTGAAGGAACCTGTCGATATCGTAGTGCGTGGTGAGGCCTACTTGCCTCGGAAAAACTTTATAAAACTTAATGCAGAACGTGAATTAGAAGGCAAAACTTCTTTTGCCAATCCCCGAAATGCCGCGGCTGGCACCCTTCGTCAATTGGATACCAAAGAAGTGAGTAAGCGTGGTCTAGCAACTTTCCTTTATCAAGAGGCCAGTCCTGCGACAAACGAAACGCAGGAAGAAGTTTTAGAGTATCTGGAAAAGCTAGGTCTAGTTGTTAATAAAGAACGCGTTTTTGCGAGAAATATTGATGAAGTTTGGAGCTTTATTGAGCGTGTTGCCACTATGCGAGATACTTTGGATTATGACATAGACGGTGTCGTTGTTAAGCTTAACAATCTCGCAGAACAAGAGGAGTTAGGTTTTACAGTTAAAGCGCCGCGCTGGGCCATTGCTTATAAGTTCCCGGCAGAGCTTGCAGAAACCGAGATTTTGTCTGTGGATTGGACAGTGGGACGGACGGGGGTCGTGACACCAACAGCTAATATGGAACCTGTTAGCTTAGCACAGACAACAGTGTCGCGAGCAACCTTGCATAATGTAGACTATATCAAAGAGAAAGACATCCGTCTGAAAGACAGAGTAATGATTTATAAAGCTGGTGATATTATCCCAGCTGTGCAGCGTGTCTTGCTTGATAAGCGTCCCAAGGACTCTGTGGAGATGGTTATTCCAAAATATTGTCCAGAGTGTGCTTCTGAACTTGTGCACTTTGAAGATGAAGTTGCTTTACGCTGTATCAATCCACTGTGCCCTGCACAGAATCGCGAGAAACTCATTCATTTTGCCAGCCGAGGTGCCATGAATATTTCTGGCTTGGGTCAATCTATCGTGACACAACTTTTTACCAATTCTTTAGTCAAAGATGTCGCAGATATTTATAAGTTACAGCTGGATGAATTATTAGCCTTGGACAAATTTCAAGAAAAATCCGCTACAAAATTACTGGCAGCCATTGAAGCTTCAAAAGGAAATTCAGCAGAGAAACTTCTTTTTGGTTTGGGGATTCGTCATGTGGGGGCAAAGGCAGCAAAGTTACTTCTTGAACGTTTTGGTAACATTCGTCGTTTATCACAAGCAAACTTGGAAGAAATTTCAGAAATTGCGGGTTTAGGTTCGGTAATTGCAAAAGCAGTAACGACATATTTTGCAACAGAAGGTGCACAGCTTTTACTCAATGAATTAGAAGAAGCTGGTGTAAATTTTGAATATCTTGGTGTTAAACCAAAAACAGACAGTATTTTATCAGGAAAAAGAGTTGTATTAACTGGAAAATTGACATCAATGACACGAACAGAAGCTAAAGAAAAATTAGAAGTTTTGGGGGCAAATGTTGCTGGATCAGTTTCTAAGAAGACGGATCTGGTTGTTGCAGGTGCAGATGCGGGTTCAAAGTTAACTAAGGCACGAGACTTAGGCATTGAAGTCTGGTCAGAAGAGGAGTTGCTGAATTTATGAAAGCAAGATTGATTTACAATCCGAGCAGTGGACAGGAAATTATCAAGAAAAATGTGGCTGACATTTTGGACAAGCTGGAAAGTTTTGGATATGAGGTTTCTGCTTTTCAAACGACCCCTGAGCCACAGTCGGCTCAGAAAGAGGCTGCACGTGCGACTAAAATGGGTTTTGACCTGATTGTGGCAGCAGGTGGTGATGGAACAATCAATGAGATTGTCAGTGGAATTTCTCCCTTTAAAAAAAGACCCAAGTTGGCGATTATTCCAACTGGAACGACCAATGATTTTGCGCGTGCACTCAAAATTCCTCGAAATAAACCCTTGGCTGCCGTTGAAATGATTGGCAAAAATCAAACGCTAAACATAGATGTAGGTCAAGTCAATGACGGAGAATACTTTATCAATATTGCTGCCGGAGGTAGTCTGACAGAACTCACTTATAGTGTGCCGAGTCGACTGAAAACTGCTTTTGGCTACCTGGCTTACTTAGCAAAAGGTGTTGATCTTCTGCCACAGATTAGAAAACAAAAGGTCAGAGTGACTTATGATGACGGCGTATTTGAAGGTGAAATTTCCATGTTTTTTGCTGCCCTAACAAACTCTGTTGGTGGCTTTGAGAAGATTGCGCCTGATGCAAAATTAGATGACGGTCTATTTACACTGATTTTAGTGAAAACAGACAATCTTTTTGAACTACTCGCCTTGATTTCCATGGTTATTAAGGGCAGTCATGTTGACGATGTGAATATTGAATACTTGAAAGCGAGCAAAATAAAGATAGAACCACTCACAGATAAAAGGATGATGATAAATGTAGATGGTGAATACTGCGGTGACGCACCAGTAACCTTCACCAACCTTCATGGTCATATCGAAATTTTTGTTAATCTTGATGAAATTAATAATAATCATTATTCAGATGATGAGAAAGGTCTAGCTTTAGAAGCTGTTGCCCAAAAATTTGCAGAAGAAGCTGAGCAACTCAAAGAAGAAAGTGAATAACAAAGGTACTTCGTCAAACAGTGTGTTTGGGAACTAAGTCATAGGTGTAACGAACAACAGAAGAACAAGTGGATACTTGGCATGAGGGTCAACCGCACCAAATATTGTCGCGCTATAACAAATTATACTGTGCATAATGTACAGTTTTTTTGTACAGATTTTACATTGATTGACGGAAGCGTTTGCATTAAAATGAATATAGTATCAAATATAAAAAGATGAAGGAGAAACAATGACAACACTTAAATTAGATAAAGTTTACAAAAAATATCCCAATGCTACTCAATATTCTGTAGAAGATTTTAACCTAGATGTAAAAGATAAAGAATTTATCGTTTTTGTTGGACCATCAGGATGCGGAAAATCAACAACATTGCGTATGATTGCGGGACTCGAAGATATCACAGAGGGAGAATTTACCATTAATGGAAAACTGATGAATGATGTTGCGCCAAAAGATCGTGACATCGCTATGGTTTTCCAGAACTATGCGCTTTATCCACATATGACAGTCTTTGACAATATGGCTTTTGGGCTTAAACTCCGTAAATATAAAAAGGAAGAGATCAAACAGCGGGTCGAAGGAGCAGCTAAAATTCTTGGACTGACAGATCTTCTTGATCGTAAACCCGCTGATATGTCTGGGGGACAACGCCAACGTGTAGCCATGGGACGTGCTATTGTCCGTGATGCCAAGGTCTTTCTCATGGATGAACCTCTGTCTAACTTAGATGCAAAGCTTCGTGTTTCGATGCGTACAGAAATTGCTAAACTTCATCGTCGCATTGGTGCAACTACAATCTACGTCACACATGACCAGACAGAAGCGATGACTCTTGCTGATCGTATCGTTATCATGAGTGCATCACCAAATGCAGATAAGTCAGGAACAGTTGGGCGTATCGAGCAGGTGGGAACACCTCAGGAACTTTATAATGAACCTGCGACAAAGTTTGTTGCTGGCTTTATCGGCAGCCCAGCCATGAACTTTATAAATTTAAAAGTTGAGGGAGATACGCTAAAAGGAGATGGCATCAGTTTGCTGCTGCCAGAAGGTAAGCATAAGCTTTTGAAGGAAAAAGGCTACTCTTCTAAGGAAGTTATTATGGGTATTCGTCCCGAAGATATCTCAGCTTCAAGCATTGCGGAGCAAGCTTATCCTGGCGCCCAAATAGAGACAGAAGTGACTGTTTCAGAGCTTTTAGGAGCAGAAACAATGCTCTATCTTAAGGCAGGAGATACAGAACTTGTCTCTCGTGTAGAAGCAAGAGACTTCCGTCAGCCTGGCGAAAAAATTACTGTGACACTTAATCTTAATAAAGCACATTTCTTTGATAAGGAAACAGAAGTGCGCATTGCTGAAGACTAAATAAATTTATTTACAAGATGTAGAATATGTAAGAATGCCCAGAGAGGGCATTTTTTCTTGGCGAGTAAAAAAACGTTTTAGTTCTTGATAGTGCGTAGGAAAAATGCTATGATGAAAGCAGTTTGTGCGAGGAGAAAGATGAAAAAAATAACTATTAAAGATGTGGCAAAAGCTGCAGGTGTGTCCATTAGTGCGGTTTCTCGCGTCTTTAATGGCTACGAGGATATCAGCGAAGAAACTCAGAAGAAAGTTTTTGCTGCAGCCGAAAAATTAGAGTACACTCCTAATAGTGCAGCGCGGCACTTATCCACCAAAAAAAAGAAAATCATTGCACTTGTTTTGAACGAAATAAATGTGACACGTGGCGTTGCGATGCCTCTCGAAATATTGGGAGGAGTCATTGATAGTGTTGACCAAACCGATTATGAATTCATGTTTATCCCAACAGATCGTAAAAAACAGGAAAAAAAGTCTCTCCTGCAGCTGGCTCGAGAATATGATATTTCAGGTATTATCATTCAAGGATTACGGACCTCGGATCCGTATTATGGAGAGCTGTCCGCCTTACCCTTACCCATTGTAGGAATTGATCTTGCTCTGGATGATTTGAATATCGGATCAGTAGCTGTCGACAACTATGGTGCTTCGATTGAAGTGACGGAACGCTTGATTCATGCAGGCTATAAGAAAATTCTTTTTGTGAATGGGTCTAAAGAAGCTGTGGTTTCGCAAACACGTGAAGCTGGGTATCGAAAAGGGTTAGGACAGTATAAGCCATATGTCCTTTATGCCGATTATCAAGAACAAAAAGCATTTGATTTAATTTGTGAATATCCTGATTTGACACAATTTGATGCTATCTATGCAGCGAGTGATTTGATGGCAATAGGAATTATTAAAGCATTAATTCAACGTCAGATGATGAACGAGATTGCTGTTGTTGGCTTTGATGATATCACCTTGGCCTCATATATTACGCCAACTTTAAGTACGGTAAGACAAAATATTAGTGAAATTACAAAAAATGCTGTTTCGGATGTCATTGAACAGATAGAAGAGGGACGAGTGAGAAAGCGGCTGGTCCCTTATGAAATTATTGTTAGAGAAAGTGCACAATTCTAGTGAGTGTACTTTTTTCTTGATTAAAAAGTAAAAAAATTTACCAGAAGCACTTGACAAATGACAGCGGTTACATTATACTGTAATTAGCTAAACCGTTTTAGGAGGCAGAAATGAAATTTTTACTCATGATTCAACGGCTTTTAGCCAGTATGATTGATCTCATCATTATCTATTTGCCAGTCTTACTTATAAGCAGTAGTTTATTTCGAAGACTGGATAGCTTTAATCAACTTATAGCAGCATTGATTTTCATCATCTACAACGTATTGGCAGTGACAAGCTTTGAGGGAAAAACCATTGGTAAATATTTTGCCAAGTTGCGTGTACAAGCTTTTTCAAAAAATTTAGCAGATGTCGCACAAAGAGAGGGCATTAAGATTTTATATTTGCTGCCTTTAGCTGGTTGGTTCTTTATTATCGTGAGTCTTGTGACTTATAGCTTAAGAGGTCAATTTTTACATGACTGGCTTGGAAAGGGACAGGTGATTATCAATGGTAGATAACTTATCAACATGGTCCTTAATATTACCTTTGATAATTACGGTACTTGTAAGCTATGGTATTGCGTGGTATTATCGAGAAAATTATGATCCTAAATATTATTTAAAGGCCTATGTGTTTTATACGATTCTATTTTTAATAACAAGTCCGATATGGCACATTCCTCTTATTTTGATTTTGGGTATTTTGCTCTTAGGAGCAGTAATCCTTGTTTTCAGGAACCAACACTATTTTGACAAATAATTTTTCAGCCAAAACTAAAACGTTTTAGTAAGGAGATTAATAGACAAATGAGCGCAAAAATGATTTATGGAGATTGGACAATTAGCCAAGAGGGCTTCGATGTTCGCTATCTCGGGAAAACGGAAAGTATTATGTGCTTGGGGAATGGTTATGTCGGCTCGCGCGCTGCAGAGGAAGAGTCTTATGTCGGTCAAAGCAGGGATACATTCGTGTCAGGAACTTTCAACTATTTTGATGAAAATGAAGTCACTGAGCTGCCTAATATCCCCGATATTTGGAGCATGGATTTTCAGATTAATGGACAGCCGTTTTCTCTGTTGACAGGAAAAATTGAGGCTTATAAAAAAACACTGGACTTAAAAAGGGGTCTTCTCACGCGAGAAGTAAGTTGGTCTAAAGACGATGTGTCCCTAAAGATGACCTTTAAACGATTCATTTCGAAAAAACGTCGGCACTTTATGGCTTCACAAGTTCATATCGAAAATCTTGGTTCCCCTGTTTCCATTAGCATCAAAACAGGTATCAATGGTCAAGTCTCGAATGAAGGAAGTCAACATTTTACGGAAGGTGAGAAGGGACTTGTTGATGGCAAGATTTTACAAATGTGTCCACAAGCCACGCACCGTAAACTGGATGTTGTCATCTCAGCTTGTCATGAATTGAAAGGTGTCCCAGCAACAACGCGTCCCGAAATTGGACGACGTAGTTTCTCTATGAACTTTGATTTTAAACTTGCAGAAAATGAGCAAGTCAGCTTAGAGAAGCGTGCTTCTATTTATACCAGTATTGATAATGATAGCGACAACCACAGTATTCAAAATATGCGCAATGTGGCTGTAAGTGAGCTTCAGGACTTGGAAAAACAAAGTTTTGAAGAGCTGCTCGCTGAATCTGCTCAATCATGGGCGATGATTTGGAAAAAACATCCTATAAAAATAACCTCTGACCACCCGCGTGACCAACTGGCGATTCGTTTTGCTAAATATCATTTACATAGCATGGTACCTGCACATGATGAGAGGATGAATATTGGAGCTAAAGGCTTATCCGGCCAAGGTTATAAAGGGCATACCTTTTGGGATACAGAAATCTTCATGTTGCCTTATTTTACTTTTACGCATCCAGAAATTGCCGAGAAGTTGCTGACCTATCGCTATTTAGGATTAGAAGGTGCCCATAAAAAGGCTGCTGACAATGGTTACGAAGGCGCTCAATACCCATGGGAAGCCGCTTGGCCTACAGATGGCGAAGTGACACCGGTCTGGGGAGCAGCGGATATCGTAACAGGAAAGGCCATGAAAATTTTATCTGGTTTTATTGAGCAACATATCACCTCAGATGTAGCTTTTGGGGTAAAACAATACCTCGATGTGACAGGAAATCAGGATTTTGCAAATGAAAAAGCTTATGAAATATTGATAGATACCGCTAAATTCTGGGCTTCAAGGTTGGAATACGATTCTCCTAATGACCGGTATGTCATCACAAATGTTATGGGGCCGGATGAGTATAAGGAAGAAATTGATAATAATGCTTATACGAACTACACGGCGCACTGGAACATCTCCTATGTTATTGATTTAATTGGACATTTGAAGGCTGAAAAACCTGAGGTCTATGCAAGATTAGATAAGGAATTTAACTTAGAAGCGTTAAAGGCAAATCTGAAAGCAAAGGTTGATAAAATTTTCTTGCCTCAGCCTACAAGTGCTGGTATTATTCCACAAGATGATACCTATTTAAGCAAGCCTGAGCTAGATTTGACCAAGTATAAATCAGCAGATGGCGTTGATGGGCTCTTCCACGACTATAATTTGCACCAAGTCAATGGCTTCCAAGTGACCAAGCAAGCCGATGTACTGTTGCTCATGTTGCTGTTTGAAGGATTGTTCGAGAAGGAGTTGAAGCTTAAGAACTTTGATTACTATGAGCCAAAAACGACACACGATAGTTCGCTGTCGCTTTCGACGCACGCTATCTTATCTGCGGACTTAGGCAAGCTTGATCAGTCCTATGACTTTTTTAAGCAAGCGATAAATATTGATATGGGAGAATATATGAAATCTTCTGACCCCGGCATTCATGCAGCATCTTTAGGAGGGATATGGCAAATGGTGGTGTTTGGCTATGGCGGCGTTCGTATGATTGAAGGTGAGCTACGCATTGAACCAAATCTACCTCAAGCTTGGTCTCATTTATCATATGGTTTCGACTACCAAGGACAAGCCATTTCTGTTGAAATTGGCGAAGGAAAAATGGTTCTGACAAAAGCAGAAGGACCTGCTCTGCAATTTATCCATCAAGATCAAATCATGAATCTTGAAGACACATTAACAATTACGCTATAAATTAGGCATTTCTGCCTCTAAAATAAAGGAGTTTTTCAAACTTGAATTTATAATTTAAGTGCAA
>NZ_DKXK01000008.1:0-23779 GCF_002492185.1 Lactococcus sp. UBA7128 | reverse complement strand
ACTACATTTTAGCGAATTACTATGACTTTTCTTGTATAAAAAAAGGGCAGTAGATTTTAATCTACCACCACAGATTATACAGAACCGTTTTTATTCTTTCAGTATTTATATCAATACAGTTTATTAAAGTGGTTTTTTATTTGGAGTACCTGCTCTACGTGGGTACTTTTTGGGTGTTTCTTTTTTCTTTTCAATGATAGCAATATGGCGCTCATCACCGTTGGGAAGTTGGTAATCTATTTGCTCAATGAATTTACTGCCTAAAACAGCAATAGCGTTTTTAGCATCGTTAAGTTCTTCGTCAAACTTAGCAGCTTTAAGCGACAATAAGCGTCCGTTTTTCGTAAGGAAGGGAAGAGTAAGCTCAGAAAGCACGTTAAGTCGAGCAACTGCGCGTGCTGTCACGATATCAAACTGTCCACGGTAGTTGAGATTTTGTCCAAAGTCCTCAGCGCGACCGTGAAGTAGTGTAATATGTTCTAAACCCAGCTCATTAGTCAGAAGTAACAAGAAGTTAATTCTCTTGTTTAGGGAATCAATAATTGTAACTTGTAATTCGGGAAAAATAATCTTCATTGGCAAACTTGGGAAACCAGCTCCAGCTCCAATATCAAGGATTTTTTGCGGTTCATTCTGAATGAGCTTGTAGAGAATTGGAGCTACAGAATCATAAAAATGCTTGAGGAAAACTTCTTTTTTCTCCGTAATTGCTGTGAGGTTAATTTTCTCATTCCATTCAACGAGAAGCTCAAAATAGCGTTCAAACTGTCCTTTTTGCTTTTCACTTAAGAAAATATCAAAAGTTTCAAGTTGTGCGTAAAATTCTTCAGGGTTCATTATAAGTTCCGTTCCAAAAGTTTTCTTGTGATACTACTGAGATTATTGCGGGTTTCCCCCTCAGGCAGTTTATTGATTAGTCTGAGTGCTTTGTTTGTATAGTCTTTAGCCAAATCCTTGGTTTTAGTAAGTGCTCCAGATTCTTGAATAAAGGTGTAAACTTCATCAAATTGTTCATTCTGAACTAAAGCCTTAACATATTCGTGGTCTATTTCTAAGGCAAAGAGAACAGGGGCAGAAAAGATTCCCTGTTTAATGTCTTCGTGTACAGGTTTGCCTAGAGTCTCGCTATTACTAGCATAATCGAGATAATCATCCATAATTTGAAAGGCAATACCAATATCCATGCCGATATTATACGCGAGTTCGGATAAGTGGACCTGTTTCATAATGAGAGGAGCGATTGATGATGACATGGCAAAAAGTTCGCCAGTTTTTCCAGAAATATTTTGAATATAATCATCCATTGTTTGCTCAAAATCAAAATGTTTATTCAATTGTCCCAGTTCACCACCCAGCAATCTTTCAATGGAACCGATATTTTTTGTCAAATTGGGCAGATTAAAGGAATGTTTTGCCAAAAGTTTGAAAACAGCAACAAATAGATAGTCACCAGCATAAACAGCAATAGACGGATTGTACTTTTTAGATAAGGTCTCTACACCACGCCGTGTGTCTGCTTGATCTACAATATCATCATGGATAAGTGTGGCAGTATGTAGCATTTCGACACTGGCAGCCAAGGCAATTTTATGTTTATTATCCATAGTTGTAAAATCAGCAAACATCAATAAGTAAGCAGGGCGCAGCATTTTCCCGCCCGCATCAAAGAGATCAAAAATAGCCGACTTAATGTCTTCATTTTTGATGCCAACTTGTTGCTTCATTAACTTTTGAACTTTAATTAATGAGGCTCTTAATTTTGGATATTCTGACCAAATTGTATTTTTTACGTCCATTTTTTACTTTCTTTGATAAATAATAACTGAATTGGTTCTACCCGCTGAATAAGTTGATTCCCTCCGACACCAATAGCAAATCCTGCGAGAATCCCAAAAAAAGATAACCAAGGGAGATAGAGGAGCACGGTACTTGTTCCTGCTAAAAGTGAGGCAATGGCGAGTTGTCCTAGATTGTGAAAGAAACCACCGACAACAGAAATGCCAATGAGAGAAACTCGACGAGGACCTAACTGTTTCATAAGGTACATCGCTAAGAGACTTAAAATTGCTCCAGCGGTAGAGTAGATAAAAACAGAAAAACCAGTGAATAATGCTGTAATCAGTAACCGCAAAATTTGCATTGTCCAAACTTTACGCCAGTTTAGGGTAAATATTGCAATAATCATAACTAGGTTGGCCAAACCAACCTTTGCTCCAGGAGCAAAAGCGAAAAAAGAGGGGATCCAGCTCTCAAAAATTCCCATGACAACAGCGGCCGAGGTGAGTAGAGCCACATAGATATTTTCTTTTACATTCATCCGTTATAGTCTACTCCCGAATCTTGCTGTCCACTGACAACTTCGATGACCAAGTGATGGGGCAAGCAAACAATCGTTTCACCAACTTTTGCAATAAAACCACGTTGTACATCTATTTGGTCAGGACAAGAGGCCTTAATGACAGCAATGGCTCCGTCCTTTACTTGGATTTCATTATAATCTCCATCAGCAGAGTGATAGGTCCAGGTCTGGTTCTTGTTTAAATCAAAGGTTCGAATTACTTTTCCTTGAATGCGCAACTGAGCTTCTGCTCCAGTTGCCTTACTGGGTATAAGGAAGAAAACAGAAAATGAAGCGGCCAGTAAGGCAAGAATAATGACAATATCCAGAGTTTTAATCTTGGTTTCTTTGAAAAATTTCATCCTCTCCATGATAGCATAAATTAGACAAAATAAGAAGTTTGGAATAGTTTTGTTCAGCCAGATAAAAGGTTATAAAAAGCTGTCCTATTTCTCGGACAGCTTTACATCATTTTTCAGTTTTTGCTTCAGCTTTTGAAAGTTCTTTAGCTTTTGCGATGATATAATCTTGCAATTCATTCTTGATTTGTGGATGATTGAGCCCATACTCTATGGTAGTTTCGACAAAGCCAAACTTGTCTCCAACATCATAACGTTTACCTGTAAACTCATGCGCAAAGACCCTCTGGGTTTTGTTTAAAGTTTCAATGGCATCGGTCAATTGGATTTCATTTCCTGCACCAGGTTTCTGCTTTTCTAAAATTTGGAAAATCTCCGGAGTTAAAAGGTAACGACCGATGATAGCAAGATCAGAGGGAGCATCTTCAATAGCTGGTTTTTCAACAAATTCTGCTACATTATAGAGACCTTTAGAAACTTCACCTTCAGGAGCGATTACACCATATTTATCTACATCCTCGTGTGGAACTTTCATGACCGCAATTGTAGAAGCATGAGTTTTTTCATAATCTGCAATCAATTCTTTTGTTAAAGGTGTCCCGTCTCCCATGATATTCATAAGGTCATCACCAAGCATAACCACAAAAGGTTCATCACCAACAAATGCTTTTGCTTGAAGAACCGCATGTCCCAGTCCCATAGGATGACTTTGACGGATGAAATGGAGATTGATGTCAGTTGTTTCTTCCACGAGTTTTAGAAGTTCAGTTTTACCTTTTTCTTTAAGATTTTGCTCCAATTCGATATTCGAATCAAAATGGTCTTCAATGGGGCGCTTTGCTTTTCCGGTAACGATAAGAATATCTTCAATACCAGATTTTAGAGCCTCTTCAACAATAAATTGAATTGTTGGCTTATCAACAATAGGCAACATTTCTTTGGCAAGAGCCTTTGTTGCTGGAAGAAAGCGTGTCCCAAGCCCTGCTGCAGGAATAATTGCTTTTCTTACTTTTTGTTTTTGAACAGTTTTAGTCATTTTGAAAAAGTTTCTCCTTTTTAGTTTAAATGCTGAATTCGTTTTCAGCCCGTGTTTCACGTCTCATAATATCTAAGATACCTTCACGTGCGTCCAAATTTTCATAAAGAACTTTGTAAATTGTTTCTGTGATTGGCATATCAATGTTCATGCTCTGAGCAAGCTCGTAGGCAGCCTTGGTTGTTGATACCCCTTCAATCACCATTCCCATATTTTTTTCAATGTCCGGAAGCTTTTCACCGCGCCCAAGTGCATCACCAGCACGCCAGTTTCGCGAATGAATTGAAGTTCCAGTCACAATCAAGTCGCCTACACCAGATAAACCGCTGTAAGTGAGTGGTTGAGCTCCCATAGCGACTCCTAGACGTGTAATCTCGGCTAAACCTCGTGTGATGATTGCTGCTTTAGCATTATCACCAAAACCAAGACCATGCAAAGCACCAGCACCAACAGCAATAATATTTTTCAGAGCACCAGCAGTTTCTACACCAATAACATCAGTGTTGGTGTAAAGTCGGAAATAATCATTAGAAAAAATCTCTTGCGCATACTTAGCCGCTGTTAAATTGTTTGAAGCCGCGGAGATTAAAGTAATGTCACGTCGAATTGTTTCTTCGGCATGTGACGGACCAGAAACCACAACAATCTCACTTCGGTATTCTTCTGGAATTTCTTCTTCAAGTATTGAAGAAATACGTTTGTGAGTTCCTTGTTCGAGCCCTTTAGAGGCATGCATGACTGTCACTTTATGTTTGAGGACTTGGGCGACTTGCTGAGCAACCAAACGGGTTACTTTTGTTGGAACAACAAAGAGAAGAGCATCAACATCGGACAGGGCAGCCTCAAGGTCTGTGTAGGCTGAAATATTCTGATTCAAAGTGATTCCCTTGAAGTAACGTTCGTTGGTATGCTTTTCATTAATTTCAGTAATTTGGTCAACATTATTTCCCCAAATACGAACTTCATGCCCATTGTCATTAAGAACTTGTGAAAGAGCAGTTCCCCATGATCCAGGACCAAGCACGGCAATTTTTTGTGGATTCATACTTTTTCCTTTACTAGTTTATCGTGGCTACTCATAGCCCAAGACACTCTCATTTTACCACAATATGTATTAAAATTCACTGAAGACATGAAAGCCTTTTAAAAGCAGAATTAGAACTCATCACATATTAGCCCGGTAAAAAAGGGCATGTACTTGATTAAAATTTCTCAAACTAAGCTTATCCTTTGTTTGAAATCATACGAAAGTCTGAAAAGTTTTTCTCAGAATATGATAAAATTAAAGTATAGCCATTTGGCTGATGAAATAAGAAAAGAAAGCTTGTTATAACAGGAAACAAGAACGGAGGCTAAAAATGCATATGACAGGGATTATGATGAATGGAATGTCTGGGTTTATATGGGCAATTCTAGTTCTACTAGTAGCACTTTGGCTTATAAGCTTGCTAAGAAGGAAAAGCATAAAAAAGGATAAGCCACCGAAAAAGCCAGCACGTAAAGAAAATATCCAACGCTACCAAGAAGCAGGACTTTCTGAAAGTGACATCGAAATCTTTCGCGATACTTTAGCTGATGCCAAAGAGAATATTGAAAAATGGGAAGCAAACACTAAGAGAAGTGATGAGTTAGAAGTCGTTGATTCAGTAACAGGTGGTATTGAAGCAAGTAAACTCCTGTTCAAATATATTGTTCAGAATCCTACACAGTTAACGAAACAGAATGAATTTCTCTATAAAGACTTGCCAAATATGGTAAAATTAACCGAGAAGTATATTGAGATGCAAAAACAATCTGTAAAATCTCAAGAAATAAAGCGTGATATGGATGAAACATTGCTTTTGATTAAGACATTATCAGCCAATATTTCCAAAAATTACCATGATATTTTGATGGATGATGTGAATGTCATTAAACATGAAGTAAAGTTTGATTAAGGAGTAACAATGGAAAACCCTATTTTAGATGAATTAATTAATGATGATAAGGTTGTAAAAGAAGCAGAGGCTCTGTCGGAAAGTCAAAAGACAGAGTTGGTAGATATGCACCAAAGAGCCTCTCTACGTGCAATAGATGCATTGAGCCCAGAGGAACTAGCCAAGGCTAGAGAGCTAGCAAAGCAGTTGGATGAGAACAGCTCACAGTCAGTAATTGCTTATGGTGCAAATGCTCAAGATAAAATTTCGGCTTTTTCACAAAGTGTTTTAGACAAAGTTCAAGCACAAGATTTGGGGGAAGTCGGTGGTTCTTTGACTGACTTAATGTATAATTTACAGCAAGCTAATCCAAATGAACTTGTCGCTGAAAATAAAAGTGTTTTCCAGAGAATGTTTGGCAAGGTTAAAAAGTCAATTTTTGAAGTAACGCAAAAATATCAAAAAATCGGTGCCGGCATTGACAAAATTTCAGCAAAGCTAAATAATGAGCAACAGGGTTTGTTGCAAGACAATGAAATGCTTGACAAGCTTTATGATGAAAACCTAAATTACTTTAAGGCACTTAATGTGTACATTGCTGGTGCTGAACTCAAAATTGAAGAGCTTGAACAGGAGATTCTTCCAGCAGCACGACGAGAAGCGCAGGGAACAGGTGATGATGGTGCTCTCGCCGTTCAAAAGGTCAGTGATCTTGAAGCTTATAAAAATCGATTGGATAAGCGTGCACATGATTTACGCTTAGCTCGCCAATTGACGATTCAACAAGCACCGCAAATCCGCTTGATTCAAAATACGAATCAAGAGCTTGCGGAGAAAATTCAAACGTCAATCAATACTGCTATTCCACTTTGGAAAAATCAGGTTGCTATTGCCTTGACTTTGCTGAAGCAAAAGGATGCTTTGGCTAGTCAACGTATCGTCTCTGAAACAACAAATGATCTTCTTCGCAAGAACTCTGAAATGCTTAAGTCTTCAACTATCGAAGCAGCAGAAGAAAATGAACGTGGTCTTATTGATGTTGAAACGTTGAAAGTAACACAGCAAAATCTCATTGACACGATTCAAGAAACAATGCGTATACAGTCTGACGGACGCCAAAAACGTCAGCAGTCTGAGCAAGAGCTAATCAAGATGGAAGATGAGATTAAGCAAAAACTGCTAGAATTATCTAAATAAAGAACAATAAAAAAGTCGAGTATTGATATATACCAATTCTTGACTTTTTTATTGTTGAATGTTAGAATATTGGTGAATACAGGGCAGCGGAGGAGCAAGTTATGACCTATTATATTAAAGCAGACAAATTTTTCTATCCTTATGAAGTGAAGACAGGCGGTTTCTTATCAATCAATAATGGTAAATTTGGACAATGGACAGCGGAGGCGCCAGCAGGGGCAGAAATTTTAGATTGTTCAGGACAAGTCATTGCTCCAGGACTGGTGGATACACATATTCATGGTTTTGGGGGAGCAGATACTAATGATCGTAAGATTGAGGGCATCATCAAAACTATGAGCGAGGGCCTGCTTGCTGCAGGTGTTACAAGCTTTTTCCCAACTGCTGTAACTGCTAGTCATGAAGAATTGTTGGAAATTGCAGAGGAAATCGGGTCAAATGCCGACAAGGCAGTAGGTGCTAAAATTCGTGGTCTTTTCTTTGAAGGCCCATACTTTACCGAGGAATTTAAGGGCGCCCAAAATCCTAAATATATGCGTGATCCTTCATATGACGAACTTGCACAATATGATGCAGCAGCAAAAGGACTTCCGATTAAGATTGGCATTGCACCAGAACGTGAAGGCTCCACTGCATTTGTTAAAGAGGCAGTGGGACATGGTTTCACTGTCGCACTTGGTCACTCCAATGCAACTTACGCTGATGCAGTGGCAGCAGTCCAAGCTGGTGCAACGATGTGGGTTCATGCCTTTAATGGTATGCGAGGGCTCAATCATCGTGAGCCGGGTATGGTTGGTGCGGTATTCAACTTATCCAATACCTATGCAGAACTTATTTGCGATGGTTTCCATGTGCGTCCAGAAGCTTGTCAAATTTTGATGCGTGAAAAAGGCACGGATCATGTCGTACTGATTACTGATTCAATGCGTGCAGCAGGGCTGAGTGATGGAGAATACTACCTTGGTGAGTTTCCAGTTATTGTTAAAGATGGGGCTGCACGTTTGAAAGAAGGCGGTAATCTTGCAGGCTCCATCCTGCTTCTCAAAGATGCAGTAAAAAATGTTGCAGACTGGCAAATTGCGACACCAGCTGAAGCGATTAAAATGGCTTCCTTAAACGCTGCGAAGTCTGTAAAAATTGATAACCTATGTGGTCAAATCAAAGAAGGCTTGGATGCAGACTTTATCGTTCTTGATGAACATCTTGAACTTGTTGCAACTTACCTTGATGGTGTGAAACGTTATCAAGCTTAATATTACAGAAGAAAAAGTTGTCCATAAGGGCAACTTTTTTCTACTCAATGGTCTAGAAAATAGACTTTTGAACAGTAGGTGTTTTTTGTGAATTGAAAACCATTACATTTAGGAAAGTGTAAATAAAAACGCTATCATAGCGTTTTAAAGAGATTTTTTTTTCATATCGTGATATAATAAACATGAAACAAAAATTGAACTTTAAATTTGCTTTTGCAAATTAAGTATCAGATATGATGGAGGAAAAAACTTTAATGAAACGCATTGCAGTTTTGACTTCTGGTGGTGATGCACCAGGTATGAACGCAGCCATTCGTGCTGTTGTTCGTAAAGCGATTTCTGAAGATATCGAAGTTTACGGTATCAACCACGGCTATGCAGGGATGGTAGCAGGCGATATTTTCCCACTGACATCAGCAAGTGTTGGTGATAAAGTTGGACGTGGTGGTACTTTCTTGTATTCAGCGCGTTTCCCAGAGTTTGCTCAACTTGAAGGGCAGCTTGCGGGTATTGAACAACTCAAGAAACATGGCATTGAAGGTGTCGTTGTTATTGGTGGTGACGGTTCTTATCATGGTGCTATGCGTTTAACTGAACATGGCTTTCCTGCAGTAGGACTTCCTGGTACTATTGATAACGACATCGTGGGTACAGACTTTACTATTGGGTTTGATACGGCTGTGTCAACAGTTGTCGATGCCATTGACAAAATTCGTGATACGTCATCATCTCATCACCGTACTTTTGTCGTTGAAGTTATGGGGCGTAATGCTGGAGATATCGCCCTTTGGTCTGGTATAGCGGCAGGGGCTGATGATATTGCAATCCCTGAAAAAGAATTCAAATTTGAAAGCATTGTTCGTAACATCAAGTCAGGTTATGCAAAAGGAAAAAATCACCATATCATCGTTGTTGCCGAAGGCGTTATGTCGGGTGAAGAATTTGCCATGAAACTCAAAGCTGCTGGCGATGACTCTGATCTTCGTGTCTCTGTGCTTGGTCACATTCAACGTGGTGGTTCACCCACACCGCGAGATCGCGTCCTCGCATCACGTATGGGTGCGCGTGCGGTTGAACTACTTCGTGACGGCATCGGTGGGGTTGCTGTCGGCATTCGTAATGAAAAACTTGTCGAAAGTCCAATCCTTGGTACTGCAGAAGAAGGTGCACTTTTCAGTCTGACAGAAGAAGGTAAAATCGTTGTTAACAATCCACATAAAGCTGGATTGGAGCTCTATCGTTTAAACGCTGATTTAAACAACCTTGACATCAAATTTAATTAAGTTATTATTTATCATCTTATCTAGATATTTTCGGGTTATCTAAACCATAAGGTACTCACATTTTACTAGGTAAGGAGTATATTTATAAAATAGGAGAATGACTCAAAATGAACAAACGTGTAAAAATTGTCTCAACACTTGGACCTGCGGTAGAAACTCGTGGCGGTAAAAAATTCGGAGAAAAAGGATACTGGGCAGAAGAGCTTGATGTTGAAACATCAGCACAAACAATTGCGGATTTAATCAATGAAGGTGCGGATGTTTTCCGTTTCAACTTCTCACACGGTGACCACGCTGAACAAGCAGCACGTATGGCAACTGTGCTTCGTGCAGAAGAAATTGCTGGTCGTAAAGTTGGATTCCTGCTTGATACAAAAGGGCCTGAAATGCGTACTGAAGTATTCGAAGATGGTGCAGATGAATACAAATATGTTACTGGTGATAAATTCCGTGTTTCTACAAAACAAGGTTTGAAATCAACACGTGATAATATTGCTTTGAATGTTGCTGGCGGACTCGACATCTTTGACGATGTTGAGGTAGGTCAAACAATCCTTATCGACGATGGAAAATTGGGACTTACAGTAGCTGCTAAAGACGTTGAAGCACGTGAATTTGATGTTGTAGCACAAAATGATGGTGCGATTGGTAAACAAAAAGGTGTGAATATCCCTAACACTACAATTCCGTTCCCAGCACTTGCAGAACGTGATAATGACGATATTCGTTTTGGTCTTTCACAACCAAACGGTTTGAACTTTATCGCTATTTCCTTTGTGCGTACTGCTAAAGACGTTAACGAAGTACGTGCCATCCTTGAAGAAACTGGAAATACACACGTTCAACTTTTGGCTAAGATTGAAAATCAGCAAGGTATTGATAACCTTGATGAAATCATAGATGCAGCTGATGGTATCATGATTGCTCGTGGTGATATGGGTATTGAAGTACCATTCGAAATGGTTCCTGTGTTCCAAAAAGAAATCATCCGTAAAGTGAACCAAGCAGGTAAAGTCGTTGTTACAGCGACAAACATGCTTGAATCTATGACTGAAAAACCACGTGCTACACGTTCTGAAATCTCTGACGTCTTTAACGCAGTTATTGACGGTACAGATGCAACGATGCTTTCAGGTGAATCTGCTAATGGTAAATATCCACGTGAATCAGTTCGTACAATGGCTACAGTTAACAAAAATGCTCAAACATTGTTGAAAGAATACGGACGCCTTCACCCAGAAAACTGTGATAAAGATTCAGTAACAGAGGTTGTTGCTTCAGCAGTTAAAAATGCTGCAGAATCAATGGAAGTGAAACTTATTGTTGCTTTGACTGAGTCAGGTGCTACTGCACGTTTGATTTCTAAATATCGTCCAGAGGCCGACATTTTGGCAATCACCTTTGACGAAAAAGTCGAGCGTGGACTTATGATCAACTGGGGTGTTATCCCAATGCTTATGGATAAACCAGATTCAACAGATGATATGTTTGAAGTAGCTGAGAGAGCTGCACTGGCTTCTGGTCTAGTAGAGTCAGGTGATAATATCGTTATTGTTGCTGGTGTACCGGTTGGTTCAGGCCGTACAAATACCATGCGTATCCGTACAATCAAATAATTTTTAAGAGTTTATTCTAAGATTAATCGCCTGTAAAAGGCGTTTTTTCATATAATAAAAAGATAATAAAAAGATGCTGCTGCCCATAGAAAAACAAAAATATACTTTATTTTGCAGCCAAAAACTTCAGCTATTTACGATAATTAAAATGTAAGCGTTACAATGTGATATATATCACTTTCTAATGTGACAGGATTGTGAAAAAATGCTATAATAGTACAGTAAACATTATTATTGCATTCAGGAAAGGAATGAAATTATTATGACTAAACAACATAAAAAAGTTATCCTCGTTGGTGATGGTGCCGTAGGTTCAAGCTATGCTTTTTCACTTGTAAACCAAGGAATTGCGCAAGAATTGGGTATCGTAGATATTTTCAAAGAAAAAACACAAGGTGATGCAGAAGACCTTTCACACGCACTTGCGTTTACTTCTCCTAAAAAAATCTACTCTGCGGATTATTCAGATGCCCATGATGCTGACTTGGTTGTGTTGACTTCTGGTGCTCCACAAAAACCAGGTGAAACGCGTTTAGATCTCGTTGAGAAAAACTTGCGTATCACTAAACAAGTGGTTACTGAGATTGTGGCTTCTGGCTTTGATGGTATCTTCCTTGTTGCTGCTAACCCTGTTGATATTTTGACTTATGCAACATGGAAATTCTCTGGTTTCCCTAAAGAACGCGTCATTGGTTCAGGAACATCACTTGACTCTGCGCGTTTCCGCCAAGCCTTGGCAGAAAAACTTGATATTGATGCTCGTTCAGTTCATGCTTATATCATGGGTGAGCACGGAGATTCAGAGTTTGCTGTATGGTCACATGCTAACGTTGCTGGTGTTAATCTTGAAGAATTCCTTAAAGACAGTCGAGGAGTCAAAGAAGAAGAACTGGTTGAACTTTTCGAATCAGTTCGAGATGCTGCCTACTCTATCATTGAGAAAAAAGGTGCAACTTTCTATGGTATCGCTGTAGCTTTAGCACGTATCACTAAAGCTATCCTTGACAATGAAAATGCTGTATTGCCACTCTCAACTTTCCAAGAGGGGCAATATGAAGGCGTTGAAGATCTTTACATTGGTCAACCAGCTATCGTTGGTGATAAAGGTATCGTTCGCCCAGTAAACATCCCATTGAACGACGCTGAATTGCAAAAAATGCAAGCTTCAGCTAAACAGCTTAAAGAAATTTTGGACGAAGCTTTCTCTAAAGAAGAATTTGCATCAGCTGCTAAAAATTAGTATTTATCGAAAAAATGCTCAGTATTTGGGTGTTTTTTTGTTATTTTTATCAATTTTTTGCGTATTAAAGTATAGGAAAGTAAAAATGTATGGAAAGAGATAGAAATATAAGATAAATGACTGCTATGAATTATGGAGAAATTTTCCAGAGAATAAGAAAAGCGAGAAAGGTATCCTTAAAGGAAATGGAAGATATTGTACCTCGGAGGACTTTGACAAGGTATGAAAAAGGAGAAACTGATTTTCCCATATCTAAGTTGGAAGCATTATTGCAGAGGTTAGATTTTAGTTTAGATGATTTTTATCATGCAACACTTGATAAAAAAATATATCCAAGGTATGGAAAAGTATTCAAGAGATTAAGAGAGCAAAGAGGCTTTTCCCTCCAAGATTTTTCAGATATTCCAGTGACAAGCCATCAGATTAAACTATTTGAGGCAAGTATAATCATGTTGGGGTTTGACATGATATATGCCATGTTGCAAGAGATGGATATTAGTCTACAAGATTATAGTTTTTTGCTCAATAAGGGAGCAGAAGAGCCTTTTGGCGCTTTGCTTCAAGAAATTGATTGTGCATATTATAAGGGAGATAAGGCTGTTCTCCAAAAATTTTATCTTGAAACGAAAGAATGTAGGAGATTTTTGCTTTTATCCCTGAGTGTCAAAGTGCTTTTAGAGGAGATTTCTTGTGAGGAGATTAGGGAACTGGAGGGTTTCTTCATGACAGTAGATTTATGGACAAATTACGAACTCTTTGTTTTTCAGCATACCGCATATCTCTTGAGTTCAAGTAATCTAAAACTGATATGTACAGATATTCTAAGTTTAAAATATTTCTTTGAGGATCGCTTTTTTTGTCAACGACGATTAGCACTAGCTGGACTGAAAATTGCACTGTCTCGAATAAAAAGAAAAAAATCTATAGCAGCGAGATATTTTTTAGATTTTTCCAAGGAGTTTTTACAGGAGTCGGATGAGCTAACTAAGACGACCTATCATTTTGTAGAAAGTTTATATAGCTATAGAGAAACAGGAGAAGAAAAATACAAACTGATAATGCAGGAGGTCTGTGACATGTCCCTTAAGCAAAATGGACTTATGAAAGAGTGGTATCAGGAAAATTATGAAAAATTGATAAAATAGGACATATTTGGCATAATTTAATTTTTCGCCTAAATCTTAGGGTATAATACATTTGTAAGGGATTTTTTTACAGAAAATATTAATTTATAAAGGAGGTTGAGTTGTAAAATATAGAAGAACATAAAAAGAAAGGTATTTATGAAAAAAATAATCATAGAGTTAAGTGGTATACTAGCCTTATGTTCAGCCTTTTTACCATTTTGTAGTGTCAATGGCTATGCAGAAAGGGTATCAATAGAACCTCTTCATATAGTTTCTTGGACAGGATGGGTCCGAGTAAGGCTAGATAATTCGAATAGAATAGTGGTTTATAATAATTGATCCTAGTCAGCATTATCTTTATAGTAACACTTGTTTTAATCATCACACTTGTTTATTTCCTCAAAAAACTTATTTCAAAAATAAATAAGTAACCATCCAGAATGATGAGATAAATGAAGAGGCTGTAGAAAACTCCGTAGTCTTACAAGAATACAAAAAAAGCATTTCAGACTTGAAATGCTTTTTTGTCTTATTTTGTTTTGATATAGTTGACACCATCAGCTTTAGGGGCAACAGCTTTTCCAAGGAAGGCAGCAAGAACGATGATAGTTACAACGTATGGCGCCATCTGAAGGAAAGCAGAAGGTATTTCTTTAATAACAGGGATTTGTCCACCTACTACAGCCAGTGATGTTGAGAGGCCGAAGAGAAGAGAGGCAAGCATTGCTCCAATAGGATTCCACTTACCAAAAATCATCGCTGCTAATGAGATAAAGCCTTGCCCAGCAATAGTCGCTACAGAGAAGTTTCCTGAGATAGACTGTGCGTAGATAGCCCCACCGATACCACCGAGGATACCAGAGATGATTACGCCAGAGTAACGCATAAGGTAGACATTAATACCTAAGGTATCTGCTGCTTGGGGATTTTCACCTACAGAGCGAAGGCGGAGACCGAATTTTGTTTTAAAGAGAATATACCAAGAAAGAAAGGCAACAAGAATTGCAATGAAACCTGGTAGTGAAGTTTGTGAGAAAAATATTTGTCCAATCACTGGAATTTTCGATAGGAGGGGGAAATTCCAGTAACCGATTTGGTTGCTGATGTTGACTTGACCTGCGTGGTAGAAGGTTTGAATCAAGAAAACGCCAAGTGCAGGTGCCATCAAGTTAAGGACAGTACCAGACACGATATGATCGGCACGGAAGTTAATCGTCGCAACAGCATGGATGAGAGAGAAAATACCACCAACAAATGCTCCAAAGAGAATACCCAACCAAGGTGTGAGATCGCCGAAGCTTTCACTGAGAGCGAGGTTAAAGACAACAGAACTGAATGCCCCCATTGTCATAATTCCTTCTAACCCGACGTTGACAATACCGCCACGTTCGGAGAAAACGCCACCAATACTTGTGAAAATTAAGGGTGTTGAGTAAATGAGCATATTTGCAACTATAATTTGTAGTGTATCCACAATATTCATTATGCTTTTTCTCCTTTCTTCTTAACATTTGGGAGAACCTTTTCGATAATAAATTTAACGGCGATAAAGAAGATGATTGTAGCTGTCACGATTTGTACAATTTGTGGTGGAATATTATCAATATTACTCATGTTACCTGAACCTGTTTGAAGCATTGAGAATAAGAAAGCAGCAAACAGGATTCCTACTGGGTTTGTTTCGCCCAAGAGGGCAACAGCCATACCGTTGAAACCAATATCAAGTGTTACTGACTGAGTCACGAAGTTTTGCATATATCCGAAACCGTAAACGACACCACCAAGACCTGAGAGAGCACCAGCTACTATCATAGACATGATGATGGTACGTTTGGCTGAAATTCCTGCATATTCAGAAGCATCTGGGTTTAATCCCACTGCCTTGATTTCGAAACCAAGTGTTGTTTTTGAAAGGACAATAGCCATAATAATCAGAACGATTAGGGCAATGAAGAGCCCAATGTTCAAGGTAGAATTATTAGTTAAATCAGACAGCCAGGCTGTACGGAAGGAAGCATTTGAACTGATTAATTGTGTTTGGTCACTTGAGTTTGGCATCATAATCTTTGAACTAAAGACATCATGAATCAAGAATGTTGACATGAAGAGGATGACATAGTTAAGCATGATTGTAGTGATAACTTCTGACGTCCCGAGAAAAGCGCGCAAGATACCAGGAATAGCACCCATGAGCGCACCAAAGAACATTCCGATAATGATTACTAAAGGAAGCATTATCGGTTTTGGGATATCAGGGAAGCTTAAAGCGAACCACATGGACATAATCCAACCAGCGAGAGCTTGGCCGGACATACCAATGTTGAAGAGCCCAGCCTTCATACCTACTGAAAAACCTAAGGCACAAAGGATTAAAGGTCCCATTGTTTGAAGTGTTTCACCAATAGCACGTGGCGTACCAAAGGCACCGATAATTAAATCTTCGTAACCATAAATGGGATTAAATCCGAAGAGGAGCATGATGATTGCACCAATCGCAAAACCCGAAAGAACGGCAATGACAGGCACAAGAATTTTTTTAGTTTTGCTGTTCATTAATATTACCTCCGACCATAAGAATTCCTAGCTCTTGTTTGCTTGTGGTTTCAGGATTTACAATCCCTTGGATTTGTCCGTCATGAATTACAGCAATACGGTCAGAAACGTTAAGGATTTCATCGAGTTCAAAAGAAACAACGAGAACTGCTTTACCTTCATCACGTGCTTGAATCAAGCGCTTGTGGATGTATTCGATGGCACCAACATCAAGTCCACGCGTTGGTTGAGCGACAATGAGTAAATCAGGATTACGGTCAATTTCACGCGCAATAACAGCTTTTTGCTGGTTTCCTCCTGAGAGTGATTTGAAAGGAATGAGCTCGCTAGCACCACGAACGTCAAATTCTTCCATGAGTTCACGGGCCTTGGCGTTGATTTTGTTGTAGTCGAGGAAACCGTATTTACTTAATGGGGCTTTATAGTAAGTTTGAAGAGCAATGTTTTCTGCAACAGTCATTTCAAGGATAGCACCATCACGATGACGGTCTTCGGGAACATGTCCAACAGAATCTTCGATAATTTTACGTGGCTTATGCGTTGTGATATCTTTTCCTTTGAGTTTAACAGAACCAGAGTCAATTTTCATTAAACCTGTGATTGCTTTGACTAATTCGGTTTGACCATTTCCGTCAATACCTGCAAGTCCGACGATTTCACCAGCACGTACATCTAGAGAAAGGCCCTTAACAGCAAAAGAGCCACGTTTTTCTTTAACGGAGATGTTGTCTATGGAAAGCACGATATCCTGGGGATTTGCAGCTTCTTTCTCTGTTTTGAACGAAACAGAACGGCCTACCATCATTTCAGCAAGTTCTTTGTTTGACTTGTCACCAAGCTCAACAGTTTCAATAGAAACACCACGACGAATAACGGTAATACGGTCTGCTACAGCACGAATCTCATCAAGCTTGTGTGTGATAAGGATAATAGACTTACCTTCCTTAACCAAGTTACGCATGATAGACATGAGTTCAGTGATTTCAGATGGGGTCAACACGGCTGTGGGCTCATCAAAAATTAAGATATCTGCGCCACGATAAAGTGTTTTCAGTATCTCTACGCGTTGCTGTTGTCCGACAGATATATCGCGAACAAGCGCATCTGGTTCGACAGCAAGTCCATAACGTTTAGACAATTCAACAATCTTGTTTCGAGCTGTTTTTAGGTCAAGGCTTAAACCTTTTGTTACTTCACTTCCCAGCATGATGTTTTCAGTAACGGTAAAGGCATCAATCAGCATAAAGTGTTGATGCACCATACCGATACCAAGCTGTGAAGCTTTTGTCGGGGAGTCTATTTGCTCAAGTTTGCCGTTAACATGAATCTCACCTTCTGTAGGTTCCAGAAGACCAGAGAGCATGTTCATCAAAGTTGATTTACCGGCACCATTTTCGCCGAGCAAAGCATGAATTTCACCTTTTTTCAGCTCCAAGTTGATCTTGTCATTTGCGACAAAGTCACCAAACTTTTTGGTAACGTTAATCATTTGGATAACATTTTCGTTGGCCATGGCGGCTCCTTCTAAAAAATTTTATGGCATAATGACTAAAGTTAAAATTAAAAAGAGAAACTTACTGAAAGCCCCAATATAACTACACTTCAGACAAAATAATTACATTTTATTATAACAAATAAAAGGGCTTTTATAAAGAACTTTCTGTATCAAAGTATAAAATGCCTTCGCAAGATGTCAAAAATTTCCGTATTTCAAAGGAATTTTGACAATTTTTACAAACATACAAAAATATTGGAAAGGTAAAGAAAAATTCACAAAAATATTTATGAACTTTTACTTTATTCTTGCCTTTTTGACTCGCGCTTCATCTGGAGTGACACGAATGGTTTTTTGCCCTGTGTAAGTCACAAAACCAGGAGGAGTTCCTGTTGGCTTATGGAGTTTCTTAACATCAATCATATCAACCTGGACGAGGTTAGAATAACGCGCTTTGGAGAAATATGCGGCGAGTTCTCCGGCGAAAGTAATGGTTTCGTCAGAAGGGTTAGGATTGCCAGTGATTAACACATGCGAGCCAGGAATATCTTTAACGTGGAACCAAAGATCTCCTTTACGGCTGAGCTTGAAACTGACTTGTTCATTTTGGAGATTGTTCTTTCCTACCAAAATAATCGTACCGTCCTCTGCCTGATACTTTTCTGGTGGAAGCATTTTTTGCTTTTTATTGTTGCGATGTCTGGCTTTAATGAATCCTGTCTGGATTAACTCCTCACGAATATCTGTAATTTCAACCACATCAGCATGGGTGAGGTTAGCTTCAACAGATTCGAGATAAGCAATAGTTTGTTTGGTGTTTTTGATTTGCTCATCTAAGAATTTCACGGCCTGTTTTAGTTTTTGATAGCGGTGAAAGTAGCGCTGTGCATTTTGTGAGGGAGTGAGTGCGAGATTGAGGCTAATTGTAATGGGCTTATTTGTATAGTAATTATCAAGTGTTACCTTAGGTTTATCGTTAGGGACTTGATGCAGAAATGTTGTCAATAGTTCGCCTTTTTGGCGAAAAATTTCGGCATTTTCAGTTGCACGTAGTTCAGCTTCTTGCTTCTTTAGTTTGTCACGATTTTTTTTGAGTTCATTTTGAACTTTTTTTATGACTTCGCTTGCAACCTGCTTTACACGATCACGTCCAGCTTTATCCGCATAGTACACATCAAGCATCTCAGACAAACTGGAAAAGGTTTGATAGTTTTCGTTTAATTTGATAGCGGAAAACTTATCATTGGGATAAATAGACGGAAAAACTGTATAGAGTTTTTCCTTAAACTCAGGAAGTGTCAATCCTTCCAAGGCTTGAAGACTATCACGACCGATACCTTGGAAAGTGCTTTGAAGCTTGTGTGTTTGCAGTGCTTCAAAAATCTTTTCATCTGATGCGTGGAAAGGATCTATTTTGTCTGTTGCAGGTGGTGCAATGTAAGTTGAACCGGGAAGGAGCGTTCGGTACTGGTTTTGTGAAAAGCCCACGTGTTTAATGGTTTCGATGATTTTATTGCTGCTTTTATCCATGAGAATAATGTTGCTGTGTTTCCCCATAATTTCGGCAACCAGTGCAATCTGCATAGAATCACCAATCTCATCTTTGGTTGAGATATGAAAAATCAGTTGACGATCATTGCCTACTTGCTCTATATTTTCAATAAAGGCTCCAGAAAGATATTTACGCAAAATCATGACAAAATTATTGGGATTTTGTGGATTTTGAAATTCGGTCTTTGTGATTTGAATGCGTCCAAAGGTTGGATGTGCTGAAAGTAATAGTTTATGTGAAACTCGTCCTGAACGTATAGTTAAAAGAAGTTCTTGTTCAAATGGCTGATTGATTTTTTGGATCCGTCCTCCTTTGAGGATTTCGGAAATTTCAGCTGTCATATGATGTAAAAAAATACCGTCGAAAGCCATATCTTACTCCATGTTTCTTAATAATCTAAGGCTTATTTTAACATAATTATTGAAACTGCTGTTAGAAATTATGTTAAGATGAGTATAAAGAAAGGGTGAAGCGATGAAAAGTTTAAAAGAAGAAATCCAGAAACTTGCGGCAGAACTTAATATTCAGAAAATTGGCTTTAGCAAAGCGGATGATTTTGAGTATCTTCGTGCGTCTTTGATTGAACAAAAGGAAGCGGGCCATACATCAGGATTTGAACATAAAAATCTTGATGAACGTCTGCAACCTAAGTTGTCTTTGGAAGATGCAAAAACGATTATATCGATTGGTATAGCCTATCCCAATAAAGCTGAGAGTAAGCCGAAAAAGACGGGCTTTCGTCGTGGCTCCTTTTCACGAGGCAGCTGGGGTGAAGATTATCACCATGTCTTACAGAAAAAATTAAAAGCTTTAGCTGAAGGAATAGAGCAGTTGGCGGGCTCTTTTAATTATAAAGCAATGGTCGATACAGGGGCTCTAATTGATGTGGCAGTAGCTGCGCGTGCTGGTCTTGGATTTATCGGAAAAAATGGCCTACTCGTGAGCAAGGAATATGGTTCCTGGCTGTTTTTAGGGGAGTTAGTGACAAACTTAGAGATTGAGGCGGACCAGCCTGTAGACTACGGGTGCGGTTCTTGCACGCGCTGTGTGGATTTTTGCCCAACAAGTGCTCTATTAGGAGATGGGAGACTTAATGCACAGCGCTGTTTGTCTTATCAGACTCAAACGCGTGGAGCAATGCCAGAGGAGTTTCGTGAAAAAATTAAAACCGTCATCTATGGTTGCGATATATGTCAAGTTGTATGTCCCTATAATAAGGGGATAAATAGTCATTTTCATCCAGAAATGGAACCGGATCCCGAATTGACAAACCCTGAGTTACTCCCACTCTTGGACTTGTCCAACAAGGCCTTCACAGATAAATTTGGAAATATGGCTGGAAGCTGGCGAGGAAAAAATCCAATTCAACGTAATGCCATTTATGCACTGGCTAATGCTAATGATCGCACAGCTTTGCCTAAATTACACGATATTGCGGAAAATGATGTTCGAGATTATATGGTTGATGCAGCAGAATGGGCTATTGAAAAACTAGAAAATAAGCACAGAATCAGACGAAGGGAAAGAGAGTAGCATTAACGTCATTTTCACAGCCAATAAAATTTTTGTCAGTATGGCAAAAAGGAGGCTAAGCGAAACAATCAAACGATAATATTGTTCAACGCTTTTATTCTTTTGAACATTGTTGAAACTTAGGCGAGTCTCTCATGTTCTGTGAATATTCCGTGAGCAGCATTTGGTCTACTGTCTTTTTTGGGACAAATATGATAAAATGGAGCTTATGGAACTATCTGAAATGAGAAACAAGCTAGAGTCTTATGGGCAGAAAGTCGAGGACTTTCGTAGTTCGCTTGACCTAGATCGTCTAGAAGAAGAAATTGCTTTGCTTGATAATGATATGGCAGAGCCAGACTTTTGGGATGATAATGATGCAGCTCAAAAAGTTATTGATGAATCTAATGCACTTAAGGCTAAGTACGAAAACTTCATGTCTATTGCAAGACTGCATGAAGACAGCGAGGTCTTGTTGGAGATGCTTCAAGAAGAAACTGATGAAGATATGCAGGCTGAACTTGAAGAAAATATCGAAAAACTGGACAAGAAGATTGAAACTTATGAATTAGAAATCATGCTCAATCAACCCTATGACCATATGAATGCAATTTTGGAAATTCATCCAGGGTCAGGGGGAACAGAGTCTCAAGACTGGGGCAGTATGCTTATGCGTATGTATGAACGCTGGGGCGCTGCTCATGGCTTCAAAGTTGAAATTTTGGATTATCAAGACGGTGATGTAGCTGGTTTAAAATCAGCTACATTAAAATTTGAGGGCCGCAATGCTTACGGCTTTTTACGTGGTGAAAAAGGGGTACATCGTCTAGTGCGTATATCTCCTTTCGATTCACAAAATCGTCGTCATACTTCGTTCACGTCTGTAGATGTTATGCCAGAGCTTGATGATACAGTCGAAGTAGATGTGCGTGATGCGGATATCAAGATGGACACCTTCCGCTCAGGCGGTGCAGGTGGCCAGAATGTCAATAAAGTTTCTACAGGAGTACGTCTAACACACATTCCTACAGGAATCGTTGTTGCCTCTACTATGGATCGGACACAGTATGGAAACCGTGATAAAGCTATGGCTATGCTGAAGTCTAAACTTTATCAGCTAGAAATGGACAAGAAACAAGCGGAAGTTGATGAACTCCGTGGAGATCAAGCAGATATTTCATGGGGAAGTCAGATTCGCTCCTATGTTTTTATGCCCTACCAGTTAGTTAAAGATACCAGAACAGAACATGAAACCGGACAAATTGACAAGGTAATGGATGGTGATTTGGATGGATTTATCCACGCCTATCTGCGTTGGAAAATGTAGATGAGTAATGTTTTAGAAAGTTTTTTGTAACTTTTCGGAAAATCAGTAATGTAATTTATACCTAAAAATCTTTTTATCTGGTATAATGAGAAGACCTTTGCTTTTTTGGAGTCGTAAACTCCTTATAAAAGGATTTTCTTAGTTCTATCTGTTTAGAATGACATAGAAAAGAAGTTGCAAAACAATTCAATGGAGACTAAAGATAATGAATATTATTAAATTAAATAATGTATCAAAAAAGTACTCTAACGGAACGACAGCATTACGTAACATTTCTCTTGATATAGAAGCAGGAGAGTTTGTTTATATTGTTGGTCCGTCTGGAGCTGGTAAGTCGACCTTTATCAAGCTACTTTATCATGAGCTAAAAATTGACAAAGGAACAGGTATTGTTGCTAAATTTGACTTGATGAAACTTAAACGTCGTGATGTTCCTTTATTGCGTCGTTCTGTTGGCGTTGTCTTCCAAGACTACAAGCTTTTACCTAAGAAAACAGTATATGAAAATATCGCTTATGCGATGGAAGTTGTTGGTAAACGTCCACGCGAAATCAAAAAGCGTGTCAATGAAGTTTTAGATCTTGTTGGTCTTAAGCACAAGTTGCGTTCATTCCCTGATGAGCTTTCAGGTGGTGAGCAACAGCGTGTTGCCATTGCGCGTTCTATTGCCAATGCACCAAAGCTTTTAATTGCTGATGAGCCTACAGGAAACTTGGATCCGGAAAACTCATGGGAAATCATGAACTTGTTGGAAAAGATTAACCTGCAAGGGACGACTATTTTGATGGCAACACACAACAGTCAAATTGTAAATACATTACGTCACCGTGTTGTTGCTATTGAAAATGGTCGTATCGTTCGAGACCAAGCGGAAGGAGATTACGGTTACGATGATTAGAAATTTCTTTAAACATTTGTTAGAATCGCTGAAAAATCTTCGCCGTAATGGCTGGATGACTGTGGCAGCAGTTTCTTCTGTCATGATTACTTTGACATTGGTAGGAATTTTCTTATCCGTTATTTTAAATACAGCGAAGTTATCAAGCGATATTGAAAAAAATGTTCGTGTTGTTGCATATATGGAATTGAACGTTCATGATATGGACAAGCAAATAGAAGATCCCAAGAATGCTAATAAAAAAATCGATAACCCCAACTATCGAAAAATTTATTCAGAAATTGAAAAAATTCCAGCCATCCGTTCAGTTGAGTTTTCAAGTAAGGATGAGCAGCTTAAGCAATTGACAGAAACATTGGGGAATGCGTGGTCTCTTTTCCAGGGCGATGCTAATCCTCTCTACGATGCCTATATTGTCGAAGCGGATAACCCACAGGATGTAGAAAAAGTTGCTCAGTCTATTGAAAAGATAGAAGGTATCCAATCTGCTAACTATGGTGGTGCCAATACAGAACGTATCCTTGCTTTAGGAAATAATGTTAAGATTTGGGGCGGGGCAGCTGCAGCACTTCTCATTTTGGTTGCCGTTTTCCTCATTTCAAATACAATTCGTATCACCATCATGTCACGCCAGCGTGAAATCCAAATCATGCGACTGGTTGGGGCACGCAACGGTTATATCCGTTGGCCTTTCTTCCTTGAAGGAGCTTGGGTTGGACTGCTTGGAGCAATTCTTCCGAGTGCTTTAATTGCTTGGCTTTATAATCTTGCGTTTTCAAGCTTTACGCCAAGCTTGAAGTCACAGAGTTTATACCTCTTGCCTGCACAAAGTTTTGTCCCAATGATGATTGGTTTGCTTTTCCTCATCGGAATCTTGATTGGCTCACTTGGAGCAGTCACTTCGATGCGTCGTTTCTTAAAAGTTTAAATATAATAAAAAAATAGAGCTTAAGCAGTGGTGGTAAGAATCTGCTTAAGCTTTTTTCATTTTTTACCTGTTGCCGTCAGAGGGAGTAGAGCTGACGGATTTTTTTGAGTCGGTAAGCCCCCCCTTTTTTTCTCATCAAACACTCATTT
>NZ_DKXK01000064.1:0-27346 GCF_002492185.1 Lactococcus sp. UBA7128 | reverse complement strand
ATGAAATGAGTGTTTGATGAGAAAGCGGGGAAGTCTTTCACTTGACCTTGCTCTCAACTTCCGTAGTCCGTGCCTGAAAAGTGGATAAAAAATAAAAAAACCTCCATGTGATGGATTCTAAAAATCCGTCCCATGGAAGTCATGGTATTTAGATATTTCTCTATTAAATTTTTATTAGGCTAATTCGATAAGGAGGTCCTTAGTTTGTATGGCTTCGCCAGAAAGGACATGGATGGCTTTGACCTTAGCATCAAACGGTGCTTCGATTGTTGTTTCCATCTTCATCGCCTCAGTAACCATAAGTGCTTGGCCTTTTTTAACTTGTTCACCTTCCTTAACCAAGATATCTAAAACAGAGCCAGGCATCGTTGCACCTATCTGATGAAAATCTGTGCTGTCTGCTTTGCGTTTCGCTACAACTTGTGTCTTAATCGAATGATCATTGACACTAATCTCTCTTCTTTGACCGTTAAGGTTAAAGAAGAGGACACGGTTTCCGGAGATATCTGGTTCACCAATCTCATCGAGGCGGATAATCAAGGTTTTTCCTTTTTCTATCTGTACCTCGATTTGTTCGCCCATGCGCATACCATGCAAGAAGGTTTCAGTGTCAAGCAATGTTACTGATCCAAAAGCATCTTGCATTTTTTGGTAATCCAAGAAAACTTGCGGATACATGATATAACTTAAAAGCTCATGTTCTTCCGCTGGATAGCCCAGCTTTTCTGATAGCTCTTTCTGCACTTGAGCAAAGTCAACCGCTGGAGCATGGAGCCCTGGGCGGTCTGTCAATGCCTTTTTATTTTTCAAAATAAGAGACTGTAACTTTTCTGGGAATCCTCCCACAGGTTGACCAAGATCTCCCCGGAAGAAAGATACGACTGACTCTGGGAAATTCAGCTCCTCTCCCTTAGCGTAGACATCTTCTTCAGTAAGGTCGTTTTGTACCATAAAGAGCGCCATATCTCCAACAACTTTCGAACTTGGTGTGACCTTGATAATATCGCCAAACATCATATTCACTTTGCTATACATAGCCTTGACTTCATCAAAACGTGCTTCAAGTCCTACAGCGGCAGCCTGCGCCTTAAGATTGGTATATTGTCCTCCTGGCATCTCGTGCCTATAAACTTCCGTCTTAGGACTGGTAATTCCTGCTTCAAAAGGCGCATAATATCGGCGTGTGTCTTCCCAATAATGGTCAATCTGTTCTGCATTAGCAATATTGAGTGCCGCATGACGCCCACCATGTTCCAAGGCATAATAAAGTGATTGCATAGATGGCTGTGAAGTACCACCAGCAAGCGAAGCAGTGGCCACATCCACAATATCAACGCCCGCTTTAATTGCGCCTGAATAGGTAATGATGCCGTTTCCTGCTGTATCATGCGTATGCAGATGAATCGGTAAATCTACTGTTTCTTTCAGCTCTGATATAAGAGCATAAGCAGCTTGAGGTTTCAATACACCAGCCATATCTTTAATAGCCAAGATATGTGCACCTGTAGCTTCCAACTCCCTAGCCAAATCTTTGTAATATTTTATATCATATTTTGGACGTGTTTTATCTAGGATATCCCCTGTATAACAGATGGTTGCTTCTGCTATCTTTCCTGTGTCCCGCACGGTTTGAATGGACTTTTCCATCTGCGGTAGCCAGTTGAGACTGTCAAAGATACGGAAAACGTCAATACCTTCTGCTGCTGCTTTGCGGATAAACTCCTGAATGACATTATCTGGATAATTTTGATAGCCGACAGCGTTTGAACCACGGAATAACATCTGGAAAAGTGTATTGGGCATTTGCTCACGAAGTTTTCGCAGGCGATACCAAGGAGATTCATTCAAGAAACGGTAGGCTACATCAAAAGTCGCACCGCCCCACATCTCAACAGAGAACAAGTCAGAAAGCCCTTGGTCAACAGCTGTCGCGATGCCTTTCATGTCTTGAAGGCGTAAGCGCGTTGCTAAAAGACTTTGGTGAGCGTCACGAAAAGTTGTATCTGTAAGAAGCACTTCATCGGAAGCTTTGACAAAGTCAACCACTGCTTCAGCTCCCTCTTTGTCAAGAATATGTTTAGTCGTTGGACGGTCAGACTGCTCAATTTTAGGCTGTCTTGCTTGGTCAAAATAACGCTTTTCTGTTTTATCAATTCCCGGAAAACCATTGACCGTAATATTCGAGATATACTTCAAGATTTTTGTTCCACGGTTACGTTTGTGTGAGAAGTTAAAAAGCTGAGGTGTGGTGTCAATGAAGGTTGTTGTCGCTTGACCGCTCGTAAATTGTTCATCTTCAATCACATTTTCCAAGAAAGGTATATTTGTTTTCACACCACGAATTCGGAACTCTCTTAATACACGCTGCATTTTATGCACAGCATCTTCAAAATTAGTCGCATGGGTACATACTTTTACTAAGAGACTGTCAAAATAAGGTGTCACTTCGTAACCAGCATAAGCATTCCCTACGTCTAAGCGCACACCAAAACCGCCTGGTGAACGATAGGTATTGATTTTACCGGTATCTGGGAGAAAGTTATTCTCAGGATCTTCAGTTGTAATACGACATTGAAGAGCCGCACCTAAACATGGAATTTCTTCTTGCGCTGGGATTTTAATGTCACGGTGAATATCTTTACCTTGTGCGATAAGGATTTGCGCTATAACAATATCAACGCCTGTAATCATCTCCGTAACCGTATGTTCAACTTGCACACGTGGATTTACTTCGATAAAGTAAAATTCCTCATCTTTTACCAAAAACTCGACTGTACCCGCGTTGACATAGCCGACTGCTTTACAAAGTTGGACAGCCGCTTGACAAATCTCCTCACGAAATTCTGGTCTTAGCCCTACCGCTGGAGCAATTTCAATAACTTTTTGATTTCGGCGTTGTACAGAACAATCTCGCTCGTGGAGGTGAACAATATTGCCATGCGTATCTCCCAAAATCTGTACTTCGATATGCTTCGGATTTTCAATATATTTTTCAACATAAATTTCTGCTGATCCAAAGGCTGTTTGGGCTTCTGACTTGGCACGTGCATAACCGTCACGCATTTCTTCATCGTTGCGAGCAACACGCATTCCACGTCCGCCGCCACCGAGAGCTGCTTTTATCATGACAGGGTAACCGTAGCTTTCAGCAAAGGCAAGGGCCCCATCCAAATCGACAGCGCCATCAGTCCCTGGAATACCTTGAATTTGCGCCAAATCCGCTGCTTTCTTAGCTTTAATTTTATCGCCAAAAATATCCAAGTGTTTTAAATCTGGCCCCACAAAAACTAAGCCAGCTTCACGGACCTTTGTCGCAAATTCTAAGTTTTCAGAAAGCAAACCGTATCCTGGGTGAATTGCATCCGCTCCTGCATCTAGAGCAATACGAATGATGTCATCTGCATCAAGATACGCATCTATCGGTTTTTTACCCTGCCCGACCAGATATGCTTCGTCTGCTTTAAAGCGATGTACAGAATATTCATCCTCTTTTGCATAGATGGCCACAGTGGACAGCCCAAGTTCATTACAGGCACGAAAAACACGGATGGCAATTTCACCACGGTTGGCAACGAGCAATTTTTTCATATAATCCCCTATCTTTAATTCCCTATATGTTATGTTGTGTGTTATTTAATATGGTTGATGATATTTTATAGCCTCTAAAGTACTATTTTACCCCACACGCCACGACATTACAAGTATGTTACGTCTTGCCGTAAGAAAAATGATGTGTTTCTTGCTGAGGCAAGCATTTGAACGCCCCACTTCAGAACGTTATACACATAGAGTGTTATAAAGCATCAGCAACCAAATTAAGAATTTTCACAACATACAAATTTTATAAAAAAAGCTAATTTTATTAGCTTTTTGACTCTAGCATTTCACTTAACATTAAGTATTTCTAACATATGTACTTGAAAGTTCTCTTACTTCTCTCCGCTTCTCATCTGCTGAAATATTTAGAACAAAGGCAATCCCCAGCGACAAGACAAGGAAAGAAGAGCCACCTTGTGACAAGAAGGGAAAAGTTACTCCTGTTTCAGGAATGATTCCAAAAGCTCCACCAATGTTGATAAATACTGAAATTAAAAGGGTCGAGCCAATCCCAATACAAATGAGCGAATTAAAGGCATTTTTTGCGCGGATACCGACTTGTAGGATGCGTGCAATCATGAAGAACAATACACCCAAGACGATAATCCCCCCAATCAGGCCCAACTCTTCAATGACAATCGAAAAGATAAAATCTGTATGAGCTTCTGGCAGATATCCATTTTTTTCAATCGAGTTACCTAGACCGCGCCCAAACCAGCCTCCATTGCTCACAGCATAATAAGAGTTAGCAAGTTGATGTCCATAAGTGGATAAACCCGAAAAGGGATTAACCATTGCTTTAAAGCGAGCATTGACATAGTGCCCTGGTATAACATCTCCCCCGACTGCGTAGAGATAAATGATAAAAGCGACGACAGCTGTTAACAGCATCTTCCCATAGCCACTAAACCAGCGCCAAGAAATGCCACTAGAAGCAACCATTACTGCTGTAATCAAAGCCATAATTGTCGCATTACCTATATCAGGCATTAAGAGCAAGATGCCCAGCATTAAGAATATCCAAAAGCGCCAGCCTCCAAACACCTTTTGCCAGATGGTTTGTCCTTTGAAGACCGCTGAAATATCTTTTTCATAAATTTCTTCCTGCTTTTCTGAAAAAACAGAAGCCAGATACCAGACGACAAAAAACTTTGCATATTCGGCTGGCTGAATGGTCCCAACTCCTGGAATCGGAATCCAACCATGAGCACCATTGGCATATGTTCCCGGTCCAACTCGTGCATAAATCATAGAAGCAATCAGCAGGAAAAGAACCCAGCCAATCATTTTTCTGCTTTTAAGCGCACGAAGCTTCATACGATAAATAACAGCAATAGCAACAAAACTTAGGAGCATAAAAGCGCCCTGACTGATTGCCATCCTATAAGGCGAAAGACCTCGCGCCAGCTGATAGGGAACTGTTGCTGAAAAAACCATTACAAGTCCTATAGCTGACATAATCAGATAAGGAATCAAAATAGAATAATTCAGGAAGTTTGCTTTCTTCAATCCATCTTTCATTTTAGGTTATCATTTCATTTCTATTATTTTTAACATTTTTTATTATAACATTTTTCCAAAATCATTTTTAGAGATGTGCAATTCTTTTAAAAGTATGAGGTCAAAACTTGACTTATAAAGTTTATATCTCACGATGTAGAGTTACCATCCGCTCTTTTGGGCAAAACTTCATTGTCTCTACCTTTTCTGGATGGTTGCTTTTATTTTTACTGCTTATGTAGTTTTTACTTTTACAGATTGTGCAAGCTAATGTTATTTTTACTCTCATTCTACTATACTCCGTTTTCTTAGGTATTTCCGGAAATTAATCAGAGACCAGAAGAAATTAAGCACGACAAAGAGGCTTGTTACGACAAAAGCCATACGGTAGGAAACCCATCCCGCAATAGCTGAACCAAGAATCGGACCTACAACCACCCCAAAGTTAGAGAACATTTGGTTGTAGGCAAAAATCCGCGAGACGCCTTCTTTTGGAGTAATCTTTGCTAAAAGTGAATTCACGGAAGGCATAAGTGCTCCTGTACCAAAGCCAAGCATAAATCGCAGCAAACCAAGTTGTAAAGGTGTCTGTACAAAGGCCATTGGCAAATACATGGCGAAGCTAAAAACTAAGCCAAGCAAGATTAAACGATGCGCCCCATATTTGTCTCCCAATTTTCCTAGAGTACTTGATGATATCATAGCTGAAAGGCCAACAGCTGAAACGATAAGACCAGAAATAAACATCAAATTATTTGTATTTGTTGACAATGTCTTGATATACAAGGTGACAAAGGGTTCTATAGATTGTGTCGTTACTTGAATAATAAAGCTGGTAATCAGCAAGCCAAAAAGGATGTGTTTATCCCCTACACGGCTGATAATTTCTTTTGTAGAAAGCATTTCACTTTTAGCTACAGGTTCAAAGTTTTCATGAACAAAGAAAACCGTCAAAAGAGTCGCCAAGGCTAAAAGTGCACCAACGATAAGAAAGACATTGGCCATTCCAAACCACTGCGCAAGTAGACCTCCTATAGAAGGACCAATCAGAGTGCCTGTAATCATGGCAGTAGATAAAATCCCCAGAGCATAACCTGAGCGTTCTTTCGGTGCTTGGGAGGCAATCATCGCCGTTGAGTTGGGGATAAAGCCAGAGAAGAAGCCCATGAGGCTCCGCATGAGGAGAAGCCACCAATAACCGCCCATCTGATGTGAGAAAGCTATAGCAGACATTGTAAAGGTCATAGCAAAAGAAGCTCTCACCATCATCGGTTTTCGGCCATATTTATCCGCAAGTTTCCCCCACATTGGAGCTACTAGACCGGATACCAAGGCTGTCGAAGCAAAAGCTAATCCAGAGAATAACTCCACATTGGCTCCGGTGACACCTAAACTTTGGATATAGAGTGGTAAAAAAGGCATCACTAAAGAAAAGGATGAACCCACAATAAAACATCCAATCCATGTCACCCATAAATTTTGTTTCCAATTTACATTTTTATTTTTAGCTGACTTACTCGTGTCAATTCCTCTTTTCTATTTCTATCGTTTTTAAGAGTTCGCGAATTTTTTCATTTGTTTCTGAAATTTTTCCCGAACTGTCAATAATGCGTGTCGCATATTTTTTCTTTTCTGACAAAGGCATTTGGGCTCGAATACGTGCTTTCGCTTCTGCTTCTGTCATCTTATCTCTTGTCATGATGCGTTCAATCTGAACTTCCTCAGGCACCGCTACTAACCAGATTTCATCAAAACCATCATAGCCTTGCTCAATAAGCAAAGGAATATCCATAAAAAGTGCTTTCCCTGATTTATCTTTGCTGAGTAGAGCTTTACGTCTGTCATAAATCTCTTGGCGAATGATGTGATTTTGCAAATGTGCGAGTTTTTCCCGCGCTTCGTCATTTGAGAAAACTAAATCTCCTAACTTTCGACGATTCAAAAGTCCTTTTTCATCAAAATACGTGCCGCCAAACTCTTGCATGATTGCTTGATAGAGCAGCCCTCCAGGTGCCTGTAGTTCTCGCACTACTTGATCTGCATCAATAATAAGATAACCCTGAGAACGCAAAAAATCAACCACTGTTGATTTCCCAGAAGCTATTCCACCTGTCAAACCGATTACTTTATTCATAGCTTTATTATAGCAGAATTATCGTTCGGGTACTAGGTTAATCTTTCTACCCACTGATACATTGGTTAATTCGATAGCTTCTCCCTAATATTGGTAATGCCGAGCGTTATTCAGCTCTTACGCGTTTATCCTTCCATATATAAACTCAAAGTCAAGGGCAGAGTCAGTCATAGCTCATGCAGTATTAACCTGCGCTGCTGATTCTATGGAGAGATTTGAACCAGATATACTCATGCCTACTTTTCCGAAGAAAAAATAAAAATCTAAAGTTAAAACCAAGAATTCCCCTAAACTCTTGGTTTTTTGTACTTTATATATCTGTCAATTAAAAAATGCAAGCACAGATAAAACTTTATTAATAATTCTTTACTTAGTCAGTCGATATGTAGTTGTTAGATGTTCACTCCCTTTGAATTGATTTTTATTTTCATCAAGGATTTTCAAATTAACTACAGGGTGTTCAATTCCTACTTTTTTCATTTCATCTAAAAGTTTATCGGTAAAGGGTTGAGCTTTTACTTTGATTTCATCAAATGTAGATTGCTCTATAGGTCCTATCTTCTTAAGCTTTAATCTAAATTCATACTCATTTGAAATATCCGAACCGATAGGTGCACCTATTATTTCCCAGCTCGCTCCTTTTCCAAACGTATTTTCAAACTCTTTAAGATTGGGGTCAGAAGCTTTTGCGACATTGTTAAATTGCTCTATTGGAGTAAGTTTTTTATAATCTAGGTTTTCTTTATTATTTCTAGAACAAGCGCCTAACATAACAAACAAAGAAAGCAGTAAACCCACCAAAAGTAATTTCTTTTTAAAATATTTATTCATCATACAAGCACCAGTAAGGCTAGCATTACTGCTCCAAATGTTGCAATCATTCCTCCTGCGGCAATGGTATGAGAGTAGTTATCAGGAGTTTGAGTATTCATACTTGCAAAAGTTTCAAAAATTCGAATCAAATTTACCTCATCGCTAGCTTCCGCAACAATATTAGAAACGTTTAATAGCATGTTATATGCTGATATATCATTGGGTTGTGTTTCTTCAACAGTGTCTTTCCTCAAAAAGACTTGAACTCGCCACTCTGCCTGCCGTCTTCTGGACACTTGTCAAACTCAGGAATGTGTCCATAGGTTTTGTTCAACCATCGCTGTGTTGGCAGTACCATTGTGTCTGCCATGAGTAACCTCTTTCTCATTTACCATTTTCATCAACAACTTTTAACGCTTCCTTTATATGTTTTATTGTTGTTGCTCGAGGATCTTTATCAGTAATTGGTTTACTTGTTTCTCCTGTCTTAAAATTAATCAAATGTGAAATGCCATCTCCAGGAACCCACAATGCTGCTTCAGCAGGATTAACGTCTGGTTCTAAAATAACAACGGTATCATCAGTCATAAAACTTGAATCCTTAATTGCATTTTCAAAATTGTTATATGTGCGGAATTTTTCAATGCATCCTCGAACAGTATAGTTATCTCTATAGGGAATTGGACGTTTCTTCCTTTCTTTACTTATTGATGTTTTTGATTCACTGCCTGCAATTGTTTGAACTTTATTCTCATGACCGGCCCTAATATATATTCCACCCAATAATAATAATAAAACTCCTGTGACAGTAAGTAATGTAGTAGTTTTTTTCATATCACATGCCTCATTCTATTTATTATATACTTCATAGCTTGTTCCCGATTTTGGAGTCCACGATGCAAACGCCATTTCATGATAACCACTGTCTGAGCTTGTATAGTAGGAAGCGGGGGAGCGCGCTTTAATCAGAGCACCGTAAGTGCCGCCATTGAAGTACATTTGTCCACAATCATTTATATCCGCAATTCTTCCATAGATATTTAAAAATTGTTACTTTTTCTTAACACCTGCTTTTCGTATACATTCTAACACATGTTTTATATTATTACAATACTACAATTATTTTTTGCATAATTATAACAAAAGTTAGGGTGTCGCGTTGTCGCATCCAAATTTAAATCCTTAAAAAAGAGCACTCTGTCTCTCATCTTGTTCTGTGTACATTTTGTGAATTTTATTTTTTCTTTTTTTTGGAAAGCTTGTTTTTCACAGTCTTTTCAACAAGTTAGATATTTTTAGACTCTAATTATAGCAGGAAAATCAAGGAAGCTACTTTTTAGTAAAAGTGATTTCCTTCCTGCTTATTTTAGAAAGAATATAAAAAAAAACAACTTATCTGAAAGATAAATTGTTTTTACTGTTTTAAATATTAGAAGTGTGCATTACTTCGTTATCATCTTGTGAAAGCACTTCGTGGAATACACGTTCAGTCAATTCTTGTTTTTGTTCTGGTGTAAGGTATTTAGTGTTTACACAGTAACCAGAGATACGGACAATAACGTCTTCACCAGCCATGATTTTGCCGTAAACATCTTTGAGGTCCATAACGTTAAGGTTAACGTGTTGACCACCTTGAGTAAAGTAGCCATCAAGAATTTGAACCAGATTCTCTACTTGTTCGTCACGTGTTTTACCAAGTGCACGCGGTGAAACTTGGGTTGTCAATGAGATACCGTCGTTTGCATGTGCGAAGTCAAGTTTAGACAGTGAGTTCAAGTTTTGGAGCCATCCGCCACGTGATTTGTTTGATGGGTTAGCACCTGGTGAGAAGAATTCTACTTTAGACTTATTCACTGAACCGTCTTCGTTGAGGAATACACCTTTATGAACTGGTGAGTTACCTGTCTGTTTAGAGTAAGCAACGTTTGAAGTGATAGTCAAGAGTGAAACTGTAGCTTCAGCATTTTTGTAAAGTTTGTGTGAAGCTAATTTTTCGTAGTACATCTTCATCAAAAGTTTAGCGATATCGTCTACACGATCATCGTCTTCACCATAACGTGGGAAGTCACCTTCAACTTCGTAATCGTAGATATAGCCGTTTTCATCACGAATTGTTTTAACTTTAGCATATTTGATGGCTGAAAGTGAGTCAACCGTATTGGCGAAACCACAGATACCGAAGCCCATGTTGGCACGAACGCGTGTTGGCAAGAAGGCCATTTGCACTGCTTCATAGTTGTACTTATCCGTCATATAGTGAATGATGTTCATTGCATCCACATAAGTATCTGTCAACCAAGTCAATGATTTGTCAAAGTTTTCCATAACTGTATCGTAGTCAAGGACTTCGTCAGTGACAGGTTCAATGTCGAATACTTTGTAGTCTTTATGAACGTCATCATAACCACCGTTCAAACCAGTAAGCATTGCTTTCAGAACGTTGACACGCGCACCAAAGTATTGGAGGTTGTGACGTTCGTTTTCATTTTCTGGATCAAGTGGTGATACACAGCATGAGATACAAGACATTTCGCCGTAGCCTTCTTTAGCCATTGTTTCAACACCTTCATATTGGATAGAAGAGTGTTTATGAGACATTGACATTGCATAGCGTTTGAAGGCATGTGGTAACTTATCAGACCAAAGAACAGTCAAGTTTGGTTCTGGAGCGTTACCGATAGTATCCAATGTGTTAAGGAAACGGTAGTCCATTTTTGTAACACGGTGACGACCGTCGTTACCCATACCAGCCATAGATGTTGTGATGAATGTTGGGTCACCAGAGTATAGCTCATCATAGGCAGCAGCACGCGCAAACTTCATTGTACGGAGTTTCAATACGAAATCATCAACGAATTCTTGAATTTCTTTTTCAGTGAATGTACCCCGTTCAAGGTCACGTTCAGCAAAGATATCAAGAACGATTGGCACACGACCAAGTGAAGTTGCAGCACCATTGATTACACGACATACAGCCATGTAAGCAATATTGATCCATTGGATAGCTTCTTTCGTGTTCAAAGCTGGACGGCGAACATCAAGCCCATAAAGATCACCAAACTTAGCCACTTGGTCAAGTGCTTGGTATTGCATGTTGATTTCTTCTTTAAGACGAATGTTTTCATCGTTGATTTCAGTGATTGCATCCCACTCGCGTGCTTTTTCTTTCATCAGATAGTCTGCACCATAAAGCGCAAGGCGTGCGTAAACACCAATGATACGTCCACGTGAGTAAGCATCTGGCAAACCAGTTACTGTATGTGCGTGACGCGCTTTACGAATAGCTGATGTATAAGCGCGGAAGATACCATCATTTACAGAAGTCATTGTTGTATCCAAAATATCATGCAATTCAGGATCAACACTGAGTCCATGTTCTGTCAAGATTTTTTCTGCTACACGAAGACCACCTTTTGGCATGAAGTTCAGACGGAAAAGTTCGCTGTTTTGCATACCATAAATTAATTCAAGGTCTTTATTTTCAGGGTCTACATAACCTGCAGGGATTTTGTGAATAGAAGAAACACGGTCTGTATCAAATGGGAAGCCTACTTCTTCATAATGCGCTTTTGTAGTCTCAATGATGTCTTTTACTTTAAGCGTACGTTCTGTTGGGCCTTCAAGGAAACTCTCGTCTCCATCGTAAGGTTTATAGTTGGCTTGAACAAAGCGTGTTACGCTCGCTTTATCACGCCAGTCTGTTCCTTTAAAACCTTCCCAGGCTTGCTCAAAGATTTCTTTAGTTTCTGTTTTCATATCGAAAATCTCCTTTGGTCTTTCTGTTTCAGATTACTCTTTCATTATATCATACAGTTCACTAAATTCAAGCGATATACGCGGATGATTGCACTTTCTTTACTAGTACAGTTTTATTTTTGTGACAATCTGTTATAGTTTTTATATGAAAAAAATTCATTTTATCATATAAAGTTACCAATATACAAAAAGCCAAGCCTGAGGCTTGACTCTTTTACTTGATAGAAACGCTTCACTTCTAAGATTAGTTTGTTTCAATCAAACCGATATTTCCATCTGTACGACGGTAAACTACACTTGTACTGTCTGTATCAGCATCTGTAAAGATATAGAAATCGTGTCCTAACATATCCATTTGCAAAACTGCTTCCTCTGAGTCCATAGGCTTGAGAGAAACATGCTTTGTGCGGACAATTTTTACTTGTTCTTCGTTCACTTCTTCAACTTCTTCAAGTGGAGCAAACTCATCACCAAAGGCTTGACCTGTAGGAACATTGATTTTAGACTTGCGGTTCACACGTGTCTTGTACTTACGAATTTGACGTTCTAATTTTTCCTCAACAAAGTCAATAGCTGCATACATATCAGTTGCTGTATCTTCTGCACGCAGAGTTACATTTTTAGCTGGAACTGTAACTTCTGCTTTGTAACGTTTATCTGAGTATACTTTGAGGTTTACATAGGCTGTCACTTCATGACCATCGTTGAAATATTTTTCAAGCTTTCCAACCTTATCTTCAACATATGAGCGGATTGAATCTGTTAATTCAAAATTTTCACCACGGATATTATATTTGATCATAGAGTTTACCTTAACGGCTCTTTTGGTGAATCTTCACTGTTTTTGCATCTGCGGGACAGTCAAGTCTTAAGAACCGTCCTTTCTTTATTTCTAATTTAATTATAATATATAATCGCTTTCAAGTCAATCGATAACATGTATTCTAATTTTTTTATTAGAAGAACCTATAGACACTGTATTCCCTGGCTGAATATCTCCGGTCAGTAATTGTTCACTCAGGAGATCTTCAACTTCTCGTTGGAGCGCTTTACGCAGTGGGCGTGCACCATACTCAGGGTCAAAACCTTTGTCTGCGATGACTTTTAAGGCAGATGGTGTAAACCTCACTTTAATATCTTGCTCTTTTAAGCGCGAAACAAGCGACTTACTCATGATTTTCACAACTTGTTCAATTTCTTTTTCCGTGAGGGAATGGAAGACAATTGTTTCATCTATGCGATTAAGGAATTCAGGGCGGTAGTGTTTCTTTAATTCTTCCATAATCCTAGCCTTCATAGCTGTATAATCTTTTGCGATTGCTTTTGCACAAAAACCAACTGTTTTATCATCCCGAAGCGCTGTCGCTCCAAGGTTGGAGGTCATGATGATAATTGTATTACGAAAATCAACCTTGCGCCCCTTGGTATCTGTAACAAAACCATCATCCAAAATTTGTAGCATAATGTTGAAAATATCTGGATGGGCTTTTTCAATTTCATCAAGTAAGATAACCGAGTAAGGTTTATTACGCACCTGCTCTGTGAGCTGACCCCCTTCATCATATCCCACATATCCCGGAGGAGCGCCAATCAAACGTGAAGTGGAAAACTTTTCCATAAATTCGCTCATGTCTACACGAATCATGTTTTCTTCACTGCCAAAGACGCTCTCAGCCAAGGCCTTGGCAAGCTCTGTCTTACCGACACCTGTAGGACCGAGGAACATAAATGACCCTAGAGGGCGTCTCGTATCAGCAACTCCTGAACGTGCCCGCCGAATTGCGCGAGACACCGCTGTTATGGCTTCTTCTTGTCCAACAACCCGCTTGTGTAACTCTTTTTCAAGATTAATCAAGCGCTCACTTTCTGTTTTCGTCATTTGTTGTAGAGGAATCCCTGTAAGATTTGAAACAACAGCATAAACGTCGCTTTCTTGAACGAGGGGAATATCTTCTTCAGATAACGGAAAATTATCAATCTTACGAACTAATTTCTGAGTGTTTTTTTCAATTTTTTGTGCTTCGAGGATATCAAGAGACACAACCGCAGCTTGTAACTTCCTTTCTTCTTCTTTCAGCTCTGCTTTTAATTCATCCAATTTACTATGGTTTGTCTTACGCGTTATCTTGACTTTTGCCGCCGCTTCATCAAGAAGATCAATGGCCTTGTCTGGCAAACGGCGACTTGGCATGTATCGGTTACTCAGACTTACTGCCCGCTCTAAGGCTCCATCCTCAAACTTGACTGTATGATAAACTTCAAATTTTTCTTTCAGCCCCTGTAAAATGGCAATGGTCTCGTCTTCTGACGGTTCTTCGACATTTATACGCGCAAAGCGGCGCTCCAGAGCTTCGTCCTTTTCGATATATTTCTGGTATTCCTGATAAGTCGTTGCTCCAATAAGCTGAAATTCTCCACGCGCGAGTGCGGGCTTCAAAATATTTGAAGCATCATTTACAGAGTCCATTCCTCCACCAGCTCCGATGATCGTATGGAGTTCATCAATAAACACAATAACATTTTTATCATGGGTTACTTCATCCACAATAGCTGTTAAACGATCCTCAAATTCACCGCGGAACTTCGTACCAGCAACAACCATGGCCATATTTAAAGCCATGATGCGGCTGCCCCGGAGATCAGCAGGCACATCTCCCTGCACCACACGTGTTGCAAAGCCTTCAATAATCGCAGATTTACCTACACCAGGCTCTCCGACTAAGACAGGATTATTTTTAGTACGGCGACTCAAAATATGGATAAGGCGTTCCACTTCACGCGTTCTTCCTATCATTGGATCAAGCCTGCCTTCACGAGCAGCTTTGGTTAAATCTGTGGATACCGTGTCCAATGTGGGCGTTGTCGTGGTTTCTGAAACTTTCCCTGAGAGATTTCTCTTTGAGGCCGGTGTTACAGCTTTCCGACGTTCTGGAACACGTAAATATGCTTTTTGTTCCAGTTTTTTTCGAAGATTTGCAGTATTGATATTCTGCTCCCGTAAAAGTTGTGCCGCAAAGCTCGCTTCGTTAGCCAATACCATGTACAACAGATGTTCCGTTCCCACACGATTTTTATCGTTGTTTTGTGCTAAAACTTTTGCTTGCTCAATAATATTTTCTACTCTTGGGCTAAATTTTATTTCTGATTTTTTTGTTTTGACTTGACTTGAAAAGTCCTCAATGTCGATTAACATCTCTTCTAAATCAAGTTGCTCAGAATTTAATAGGGTAAATGCCAATGAAGAGGGAACTTCAGCCAATGCTGCCAAGAGGTGCGAACTTTCCACCCAGGCATAGTTAAACTTATAGGCATAGTCAATAGACTTCTGAAGTACACGCATGACTTGCGGTGTAAATTCCTTTTCATTAAATTTCATCATCTCGATCCAATCTCTGTAGTATTTTTATCATCATTTTTGCTCTGCAACTGTTAGAAATATCACTATCAACCAGAAGCAACAGGAGAAGATTGCCTTCTCGTTCAGTCAAAATATTTTCATCAAATAAAAGTTGCAAAACATCTTGAGCCATGCTCTCTGTCAAACTTTCTGGCAACTTCTGAATCAAATCAAGCAGAAACTCGTGTTTTGCTGAATAATGATATTTGAATATTTTTATATAACCGCCGCCACCCCGTTTTGACTCTACATCAAAGCCTTTTGACGGTGTGAAGCGTGTTTTAATAACATAGTTAATTTGCGAAGGCACCACATCAAATTGGTTGGCTAAATCTGCACGCTTAATCTCAATCTCACGTGCTTCTTCCAACAGCTTTCGCAAATAAGCTTCGATAATATCTGAAGTATTTTGAGCAGACATAGAACCTCCAATCTTTGACCTTTATTGACTATTATATCGAATTTTTTACTTTTTTACCAAAAATAGTGGTTGGAGCTTCCTTAATAAATAAAAGTATCCTCGAAGGACTGATGAAAAAGTCGAGAAAATCATCTTTCTCGACTTTTTATACAAAATACAAGCAGCACTTACTTATCTTTAAACGGCTTATTTCATTTAAGAAAATATGTCAAATATTTTTCAGCGCCCATCCTATAGAGATAAGTTTTTATTTTACATCCACAATCTTGACTTCGATTTCACCCATAGGTAATGGAATGTTTACAACATCACCTACTTTACGACCAATCAAAGCCTGAGCGATTGGTGACTCATTCGAGATTTTTCCTGCAAACGGGTCTGCTTCAGCAGTACCAACGATTTGATATTCTTCTTCCTCGTCATCACCTACTTCTTGGAAAACTACAGCCTTACCAAGTGCAACTTCATTCTTATCGATATTGGCGTTGTCCACGATTTCAGCGTAACGAATCATTGTTTCCACTGTAGAAATGCGTCCCTCAATAAAAGCTTGCTCATCTTTTGCTGCTTCATATTCTGAATTTTCTGAGAGATCTCCGTAGCTGCGGGCGACTTTGATGCGCTCAACAACTTCTGGACGTTTTACCAATTTAAGGTTATCTAATTCTTGTTCTAGTTTTTCCAGACCTTCTTTGGTCATAGGGAAAGTTTTTTCTACCATTTTTTTATCCTTTTTTAAGTTAATTAATTACCTGCTGCAATCGCGTCATTGACATACTTTTGAACATTTATATTTTGCTCTTCAAGTGTCTGGGCAAAATAAATCTTCCCTTCTGTATCTGCAACAAAGTAGAGATAGTTATTCGCAGTCGGATTTAATACCGCTTTGATTGCCGACAAACTTGGACTGACGATTGGTCCTGGACCAAATCCAGGGTACAAGTATGTATTAAATGGCGAATCTAGTTGTGTATTAATTGCAGCCTGCTGATCAAGTGAAGTATCCTTACCAAGTTTTCCTTCAGCGTAGAAGATACCTGTATTTGAGTCTAAGGTCATGCCCAAATCCCTGCGGTTAAAGAAGACTTGCGCCACATTGCGACGGTCATCATCACTTCTTGCTTCCTTTTCAACAATAGCTGCTAAACTCAGTGTTTCATTAACTGAAAGACCTGCAGCTTCCATTTTATCGTAGAGTGGTTCAAGTTGGGTATTCATTGATGAAAGCATTGTCTGAATCAGACTTTCAACAGTTGTTTTCTTCGTATATTCATAAGTCGCTGGGAAGAGATAACCTTCGAGCTGATACTTCACGCCACTGTCTTTTGCTGGCAAGCTTGCGAGAAGTTTCGGAAACTCTTTTTTCATTTTTTCGATGAAAGCTTGATCTTGAATCACCTTCATGAAGTCTTCTTTACTAAAAGGAGTTTTCTCATCCTTGCTGTCTGAATTGACAGTAACAGCTTGGGCAATTTGCTCCAATGTATAACCTTCTGGAATCAAAATTTTACCCAGAGTTGGTTCCACAGGATGTTCCGTTCCTCCCTGTTCTAGAAGGGTCGCGATTTCAGATAAACTCATACTTGGTGCAAGATTGTAATAACCACTCTTGAAACCGCTGAAATTTTTAAACTTCGTATAATACTGGAAGATCATTCCATTTTTAATAATGCCTTCTTTTTGTAAGATGTCACCGATTTGTTTGCTGCTCGCTCCCGCTGGAATATTAACAGGCCGCTTCGTTGTTTCTGATGCATTCAGGGGTTGCACCCCTTCTTTGATAAAGTTATATCCGTAAAAGCCTGTGCCCGCAGCCGCTAGGACTAAAACTGCTACGATAATGGCAATAATCTTGCCAGAAGAAACTTTCTTCGGAGCTTTTGATTGCTTAGACTTTTTGGAAGGTCTCTCGGAATTCTCTGCTTTCGCTCGGCGACTTCTTCGCTTGCTTTGCATCTCCTCTGTAGGCGCTTCTCCTTCTGAATCTTCTGACGAAGCAGCACCTGTTCCTTTTGGATGGCCATCAGGTTCTGAATAACTTTGTCCATTTATTGACTGAAGCATCTGCGCTCGAACTGCTGCAAAGTCGGAGCTTGCCCCCGATACAGGCTTTTCAGAAGCTATACTCTCTGATGCTTCTGAAACTTTTGAGCTTTCTACCTTATCTTTTATTTCATGCACACTAAGTCCTTCAGATATTTCAGATAAAGAACCACCATATCTAGGCACCTTTACCTGTCCTTCAGACTCTGAATAGCTTTGCTTTTGCATGGACTGAAGCATCTGTGCTCGAACTGTCTCAAAGTCAGATTTTGTCCCTGATACAGTTTTGTCAGAAACTCTACTCTCAGGTGACTCTGGAGTTTTTGGAAGCTTTGGACTATCCTTTGTTTCATTAGCAGCCAATCCTTCAACCATTTCAGATGAAGAGCTACCATGTCCAGCCCCGTTGGCTTGTGTCTCAAGCTCTGGATATTCTTGCGCACGCATGGACTGAAGCATTTGTGCTCGAACCGTTGCAAAGTCAGGTTCCTCTCTAGATACAGCACTTTCAGAAACTGTATTGTCAGGTCCTTCTAAAACTTCCGAAGTTTCTCTCTTACTATTTGTTTGACGATTATCAAGTTCTTCAGTTAACTTAAATGTCGTTGGACGTTTAAAATTTGAAAAATCAGTCAGTTCTCGTCGAGAACGTCTACTATGAGATGAAGAAAGCTCTTTGTTAGATTTACGCGCATAGTTTTCAAAGGTTCCATCCGTATTCGCTCGATTTCCTTCTTCAAGTTCACGCAAGATTTTTTCTTTGAAACTCTCTCGCGAAAACTTCTCCGTGTCTTTATCTACCAAGGTTAATCCTCCTTATCACGCTTGTCCTATCAAAGAGAGGATAAAGCGCAAGTTTGTTAGGTAATATTTACAAAAGCGAGGTCAGGGACCTCACTCTTTTATATTTTAGCTCTCTTCTGAGTCACTGTCGTCGTCATCGTCGTCCTCTTCATCAAGTTCAACGTCTTCATCCACATTATCCAGTTCCACTTCTGCAAGCTCAGCATCATACGCCTGAACTTCGTCTTTTTCATCGTCTGGATTTTCATCGTCATAAGTTAGATCATCCGTCTCATTGCCTTTATCAATGTGTTCATCTTCAGGATCCACTTCATCTTCGATACCAAATGCATTGACTTTTGTTCGTTTTTTCGCTGTTTTTTCTTCTTCGTCCTCGATTTCATCAAGAGCGATTACTTCCTCATCTATTTCATCAATAGCATACCATGAGCGAAGGCCCCAAACATTATTTCCTAGTGGAATGAAACTTCCATCTGTATTCATTTCTGTATAAAAGCGTGCAATTGTGGCTTTAATTTCATCATCGGACTTCTTCAAGTAATCTTGAACTGTGTTCAAAATTTCAGCAAAAGCCATTTCTTCACCGTTCTGTTCCAAAATTGCATGAGCAACTTCAATCATTGAAAGTTCTTCAATTTTTTGTCCTTCTAATGCTTCAATTTTCAAACTTTTGTGCTCTCTTTCAGATTTTCTTTTTCTATATTATATTAAATTCGCGCCATTGTCAATATGTAAACGGATTTAACGCGGTTCATCATGTGTAGGTTTTAGTAAACATCAAAATAGCAATGAAAGTCCAGCCAAAACCGTCTCTCAGTAACTTTTAGTAATGCATCAAAACTTTGTAATCATAGTCACCAAGCTTTTCACGCCCTTTGAGTGCATCCAGTTCGATAAAGAAGGCACAGCCTACAACGATACCTCCAAGACGTTCAACCATCTCAATGGTTGCTTTTACCGTCCCACCTGTTGCCAGTAGGTCATCAACAATCAAAACACGTTGCCCTGGCTTAATAGAGTCTGCGTGCATCGTCAGAGTATCTGTCCCATATTCTTTTTCATAATCTGCTGAAATAACCTCGCGTGGTAACTTCCCTGGTTTACGAACAGGGGCAAATCCTACGCCAAGTGCAAAAGCAACTGGGCAGCCAACGATAAATCCACGTGCCTCTGGTCCAACAATCACGTCAATTTCTTTATCACGTGCATACTGCACAATTTCTGTCACTGCATAGTTGTAGGCATTGCCATCAGCCATAAGTGGTGAGATATCACGAAAAATGATACCTTCGGTTGGATAATTTTCAATCGTTGCAATGTAATCTTTAAGTTGCATCTGCATTTTCCTCTTTTAATTTTTTATAGATTTCTTTGACAGGCGATAAGGCAAAAAGCTCTTGAAATTTCACAATTTCTTGGAGTTCTTGATAAATACCACTCTCAGAGATATCCCGTTTTTCCGCTGCTTTGTTAACAGTCATCATGCCGTCTTCAATCGTCACAAAGTTCAATTCTTCAAAAATTTGAATCATTTTTACCAACAAGATTTCTGGTATTTTTAAATAATTTGCCAAGTTTTTCAACTTAAAGCGCACATCAAATTCCGGATACTGATAAATCGTTTTATAGAAACGGGCAAACTGTTCACGGGTCCCTGCTCCTGTCAAATAATAATTTTTCTTGATGTTATTTTTAAAATAAATCAATGCAAAATCCTGCTCATGTATTAATTTAGCCAAAACAGATAAAGCGAGCTTGTTTGTTGGGGCTTCCTCAATAATAAGCACTTCTTCCATTGTACCATTTTTCACTTCATTATGGACAAAACGTACTGTATTTTGAGGTAATTCAATTTGTCGGCTTCGTATATCTAAAAGCTCTATGCCATTCACTCTAGCGTCTTCGACCATAAGCTGAACCGCTGTTGTGCCGTTCCAAGTATTGCTTGATAAGCTGGCCACAAGCTCTGTATCACTTTGCTCAAACTCCAGACTTTCAGAACCATGCCCAAAATAAACAGCATCTAACATCTGTCCGTTTTGGTTTAGCTTTAGCTTCAAATGACTGTTGTCTTTACCCATGCTGCGCGCCTGCTCAACTTTATAGTTCTCAATAAGAAAATGAGGTTTTGGATTGTCCATACCATAGGGAGCGAGCTTAGACAAACTGTGAATCGTTTCTAAACTTATTTGTTCAAACTGAAGTCTCCCCTGAACGCCCAGTGTGCTCTTCTTTGACATATCAATATCATTTTCCGCAATAAAGTCAAGCATCACTTGCTTAATCGCATCAAGATTCTCTAGAGAAAAAGTCATGCCAGCTGCTTGTTTATGTCCGCCAAAAGCAATGAATAAATCCCGATGTGCATCTAAAGCTTCAAAAATATTGTAACTCTCAGTAGAGCGCGCAGAGCCTCGAAGGATACCTTCTTCTTCAGCTAAAAGAAGTACTGGTTTGTGAAATTGGTTAAGAAGACGTCCAGCAACAATGCCCAGCACACCTTTGTGCCAATCTTTATGATAAAGAATTTGTACAGGCTCGTCTGTCATCATGGTTATTGCTTGATTGAAAATAGTCTCAACAATGGCCTTACGTTCCTTGTTTTTCTCATCAATCATCTGAGCAATATCCGCTGACATTTCTTCATCCCATCCTGTCAACAATTCAATCGCTGGATTGGGATCAGCCAAGCGTCCAAGAGCGTTAAGACGAGGCGCAATTTGAAAGCCAATTGTTTCCTCATTTATCTGATCAAAATTCGTTTCTGAAAGCTTCATCAGCTCCAATAATCCCGCACGCTCTGTATTTGCTAATACCTTAAGACCTTGACTGACTAAAATTCTATTCTCATCTGTAAGACTGACCATGTCAGCAATAGTTCCTATAGCTACTAAATCCAGCATATCCGAGGGGATATAGTCTAGGAGAGCTGTCGCTATCTTAAAGGCCACACCAACACCCGCTAAATATTTGAATGGATACTCTGATTCAGGATGCTCTGGGTGTACGATAGCATAAGCGGCAGGTAATTCTTCTGGCATACTGTGGTGATCCGTCACGATGACATCTATCCCTTGACTTTGCGCATAAGAAATAGCTTCATGTCCAGCCACGCCATTATCCACAGTGATAATCAAGTCAATGCCTTCGTTTTGGATAAAATACTTATAAACATCAATGTTCGGACCATAACCATCCGTGAAGCGATTAGGTAAATAAACTTGAACTTCCGCACCTAATTCATCCAAAGCTGTCTTCATCACAGCACTGGCCGTCATGCCATCCGCATCATAATCTCCATAGACTAAGATATTCTGACCATTTTCAACGGCCTTCAGTATTCTCTTTACCGCCTTGTCCATATCATGCAATAAGAACGGATCATGCAAGTCTTGAAGGTCTGGATTCAAAAAGGATTTGACTTCCTTTTCTTCCCTTATCCCCCGTTGCCATAAGATTTGTGCTGCCAACTTGTCTAATTTATATTTCTTACTTAACTTAAGAAACTCATCCGGCAACTCCGACTCAGTGACATCCCATATATATTTTGATTTAATCAAGTTTCCTCCACTTCATCTGCAACTATTTTTTTAGAAACTTATTTGTAATTGAAAAATTTTCTGCCTACAAAGTCAACACTCCTTGGAAAAAGAGCACGTAGCTTTGCAACGACAGCAAGCTGAACAGGGAGATTTATTTCCCTTTTCCTTTTTCCAAGCGCCTTTTCAATTTTAGAAGCAACATATGCCGCACTGATTGCATTTTTGCCTACCTTTTCAAGATAAGCCCTATTGTCCTTATGAAACTTTGTCCGGACAGGCCCAGTATTAACTGTGGTAACAATCAGTTCGGGCTTTTCTAAACGTAAGGCATCTGAAAAAGCCAGAACTGCTGCTTTTGAGGCGGCGTATACCGTTGACTTAGCTGTAGGTAACTTTCCCGCCATTGAAGCAATGTTGATGACTTGTGTTTGGGGCTGCAAGTCACGTGTCAGCTTCATCAAGTCCAGCGTATTGACCTTAAACATCTCCTCAATCTGGTCATCCGAAAGATTTTCCAGTTCTTCAAATTCACCAAAACCCGCGTTATTGATAAGAATATCTACTCTTTCAGGAATTTCGGGATAAGGGAGAGAGCGGCTCATCAAGATAAGATTATCATTTTGTAAACGTTGGATAAGCTCTTGGGCAATATCTCCGCTAGCTCCAGTGATGACGATATTTCTTCTAGTCAATTTTTTCTTCATAAAAATCTTTTGCCACATAGGAATTCTCGTGAATGCCTCTTGCTTCTTGCGCAAGCTGCGCAACCAAGGGACCAACATAACGTGCACTAATGTGCGTTAATATCAAGCGATTGGCAGCTGCCTCTCTTGCAACATCAGCTGCCTGTTTTGCTGTAGAGTGTCCATGACGTCGCGCCATTTTTGACTCTTTCGCTTCATAAGTCGCCTCATGAACCAAGAGATCTGCACCAGCAGCAAGTCTCACTGCACTTGATGTACGTCGTGTGTCACCCAGTATCGTCACTACTTTTCCACGTTTATCTGCTCCGATATAATCTTCAGGTCGAAACACCTTCCCTTCGTACTCCACTGTTTCACCCTTCTTAATTTTGCCAAAGAGCGGACCAAAAGGCAAGCCGGCTGCTTTCAGTGCCTCAGCATCAAGTTCCCCTACACGGTCTTTTTCAACTACACGATAACCTAGACAAAAAATCGTATGGTCCAAGATGTCTGCATAAACTTCAAAAGTATCATCTTCAAAGATTTTCCCAGCCTCATCAAGCTCATAAAAATTAATCCTATAACCAAGACGTGTACCAGATACGCGCAAAGCGGTCATCACAAAGTCCTTCAAACCTTTTGGACCATATAAATCTAAATTCGTATGCTCCTCATCCTTACTTGAGCCTTGAAAAGAGCGGCTTGAGAGAAATCCAGGCAAACCAAAAATATGATCACCATGCAAATGAGTAATAAATATTTTTGTAATTTTCCTCGGTCTTATTGATGTTTCCAATATCTGGTGCTGCGTCGCTTCCCCACAGTCAAAAAGCCATATTTCATTTCGTTCATCCAGCATTTTCAAAGCAATAGCTTGAGTTTTTCTGGTTCTTGAAGGTTGACCTGCACCTGTCCCTAAGAATTGAATTTCCATATTTCCCTCAATCTTCTATTTGTAGTCTATGTTTTTCACTGATGTCAGCAGATAAAAAATATCTACTACCTTGAAGTTCACAGCATTCTTCTAGGGTAAAAAGAAGAACATAATGTAAAAAACATTGTGCAGTTCACAATGTTTTACAGTGCTTAACATAAAAATTTATCCGTCTGGAGGGAATCGAACCCCCATCGCAAGAACCGGAATCTTGCGTGATATCCATTACACTACAGACGGCACTGACAACTCTATCATTTTACAGGAAAAGCAAGGAAATTTCAAGTCCCTTTATCTACAAAAAATTACTCAAAATCTTTCATCACTCAACTCAATAGAGTTGCTCGTCTCAGCTCACTTCGCTATTTACTTTGTTCTTTTTGAGGCTTCTTAACCTTGAATTCTAAATCACGAAAGGAAATTTCCCCACTATAAGGTCGTCCTCTTATTCAAAAATTTCACTTAGGAAAGATTTCCCGTTTTGGGGCGAATCAACGCCAAAATAAGCTGCGACTGTCGCTCCAACATCAGCCATCGTCTTTCTTTCTCCGATATTCTTGCCATAGATGCCTGGACTGTGAATAAGTAGGGGAACACGTTCACGCGTATGATTAGAATGTCCAATCGTTGGATCATTACCATGATCTGCCATAACTATGCGTACATCTCCTTCATTTATTAAAGGAAGGAGTTCCTCAAGCCGCTTATCACTACGTTCTAAACGGTCAGAATAGCGCATCACATCTTCTGCATGTCCAGCAAGGTCGTTTCTTGGATATTCAATGCGACAAATCCATTGTCTATATCTTTAACTTCACTCATCAGGTCGTCAAACAGTATGTCTGAATCGACACCAGGAAAAAGTCAGGTACTGCTCGTTTGGATAATGTCCGCTACTTTGCCTAAAAACGAAACTGTAATTCCTTTCTTATCCAAAATGGCCGGTGTCTGCACATTTTTATCAATCCCATAACCAAGATGAACAACTTGATAACCATTATTATAAACGCATGACTCCGGTGCATCAACACCTGCGATTTCATTGTTTTTCACTTTCATTGCAGAAAGCAGATCATCAAGCGTAATCTTTTTACCACCAAAAGTAATGACGCGAAAAAGAGGATTTTAAAAAGTCTTGTCCTTACTTGCTCAAGCATAAGACTGCTATCCAAAGAGGCATTGTCTCCCCTTATTCCCCTGGTCCTCTAGAAGGCTCAACAACCTTTGGAAGCTTGTTAAGCGCATTGCCTTTTGGCTTTGGGCGTTTTGACCACCTTGGAAAACATATTTTACTCCAAAAAATACTTGTCAAACACAACTAAAAAGCTGTCAGACCGACAACTTTCTTATAGTCACTGTAACCCATTTTTAGCCATTACCCCCGAAGACTTGACTGAACCAAAATATTTTCTAAAACGCAAACATTTACAAAAAGTCTTCAAGAAAGGCAGCAATATCTTCGTAATTCTTATCTGCAACTGTATTTTTTTCATGACCGATATAAGCTGTAGCCAAGCCTAGTTTCTGGGCTGGTATGATATCATGTTCCAATAAATCTCCTACCATAAGAGTATGCTCAGGCTCAAAAGCTTCTTTTTCAAGAAGGTGACAAAAGGCTGCAGGATCTGGCTTACTAAAACCTGTTTCAGCGGAAATGTAGACTGGAAACATATTTTCAAAACCAAAACGTCGAATTTTTTCTCTCTGTTCCCAACTTTCACCATTGCTCAAAATCGCAATACGATAGTTCTCCGATAACTCCTTCATCTTGGCGAGAAGAGTAGAATCACTCTCTATTTCTTCAAGCAGGACTGTAAGAAAAATATCAAAAAAAAGTCGAATAAAATTTTCCTTATAATTGATAGCATAGTAGTCCAGAACCATACGAACACGTTCTTCGCGCAGTTGCTCAATTGTTAATTTTCCTTCATGAACCTGCGGCCACAGTTGCGCATCAAATTCATGGTATTTCCACATAAAATCATCTATTGAAAAACCACTATCAAAAGTAATTAAATCTAAAAAAACCTTGCGATGTGCTATTTCCCAATATTTTTTAAAAGGGAAAAGAGTATTGTCCCAGTCAAAAATAATATTTTTTATCTCATCCATGGTTGAAAATCTCCTCCCCCACTTTATTAAAAGTCTATCATTTTACCTTTTTTATATCAAATTAATTAAGCCTAACTCTAATAGCAATACATCTCAAGGAATAAAAAAGCATATCAAGCATGGTCGTAACACCTCATTGATATACTTTTATGATTTCTATTTAACTTTAGCTGAACTTGTGATTGCTTCCACAGCTTTCTTCATCGCGATATCATGTTGGAGCATGTCAACTGGAAGAAGTTTTTCAACTTGTTCCACTGGCATGTTGTATTGTTCAGCCAACTCTGCAATTTCAGCTTTAACTTCTTCATCTGTAGTTTCAAAGTTTTCAGCTTTCGCAATAGCTTCAATAACAAGGTTTGTACGCACACGTTTACCAGCATCAGCTTGATACTGTTCATGCAATTGTTCTTCAGTTGTACCCGTAATTTGGAAGTACATTTCTGGAGAAATACCTTGTTGCTGCATACCACCAAGAAATTCATTCATTGCACGGTGAACTTCCTCATGAATCATTTCTTCAGGAATTTCTTTGATTTCAGCATTAGCTACAGCTGTTTCGATGGCTGCTGTTTCAACAGCATCATTGTAAGCTTCCTCTTTCGCAGTTTCAAGTTCTTTACGGAACTTAGCCTTAAGTTCATCTAAAGTCTCAACTTCTTCGTCGATATCTTTAGCCAACTCGTCATCAAGTTCTGGAACTTCTTTCGCTTTTACTTCGTTAACTTTAGTTGCAAAGACTGCTTCTTTACCTGCAAGTTCTGTGGCTTGGTAGTCTTCTGGGAAAGTTACTTTGACATCAATTTCATCACCTGCTGAAGTACCCACAAGTTGTTCTTCAAAACCTGGGATAAATTGACCTGATCCAAGTTCTAGACTATGGTTTGCACCTTTTCCACCTTCAAATTCAACACCATCAATTGAACCAACAAAGTCAATAACAACAGTGTCTCCATTTTCAGCTTTACCTTCTTTGACCGTCAACTCAGCAAGATTATTTTGTTCTTGAGTCAAACGTGCTTCTACTTCTTCATCAGAAACTTCTTTCGTTGCATCTACTGAAACTTCTATGTTTTTGTAGTCGCCAAGCTGAACTTCTGGTTTAACAGTTACTTCCGCTGTTAACTCCCAGTCTGAACCTTTTTCCATTTTAGTGACATCAATTTTTGGTTGTGCAACCGGCTCAATACCTGCTTCTTTTACAGCTGCATCATAAGCAGCTGGCAGTACAGCATTCAAAGCTTCTTCAAAAAGCGCTTCCTCACCATACATGCGGTTAAACATTTGACGGCTGACTTTACCTTTACGAAAACCTGGAACTGAGATATTACCTTTTACTTTATTGAAAGCTTTGTCAAGACCCTGTTTGATTGTTTCTTGATCGATTGAAAATGAGAGTGTACCAGTGTTAACACCAGTTTTTTCAAAACTTGCAGTCATTAATTATTTCTCCTTATTTATGAGCCCTGAGCTCAGAAATTTCATACCTCATTAGAATAGCATAAAAACTGACTTAATTCAACTTTTTGAGCAAGTTGTTCCCCAGAATCTGCTTTGTTTAAAAATAAAAAAAGAGCTGAAAACTCTGGCTCTGTCAACTCTGCGGTGGT
>NZ_DKXK01000021.1:0-28388 GCF_002492185.1 Lactococcus sp. UBA7128 | reverse complement strand
GTAATAGACAAGAACGGAGACTACTTCACATTCCTCCATATGGTGCTTATTGGATGCTTCGTACTCCCGGAACACCGGGACATGGCTGGCTCGTCTCTATGGGAGGCTGGATAGGTGGTGACTTACCTGATACATGGGGGGACCTGGTGGCGGTGCTCGTCCCGCTCTCATCATCAACCAATAAAACGAAAGAAAAACGTTCATCCGATAAAATGAACGTTTTTATGTTAAATTAATCTTTCTTACCAAACAAAGCAGAAGCGACAAGAACGACGATGACCGCACCAACGATAGAAGGAATCAAAGCCATCCCTGCCAAATGCGGGCCCCAGCTTCCTAAAAGCATTTGTCCAACAAAGGAGCCGAGAAGGCCTGCGACAATATTTGCGATACAGCCCATTTTTGAGCCTTTTGATGTAATTGCTCCGGCAGCCATACCAATCAGAGCCCCAACGATAAGTGACCAAATCATAAAATAATCTCCTTTTTAAATAAATATTCTTATCTTATTTTAACATAAATTTTATTTTGTTTAAAATTTTTGCTTTCCGGAAAGATAATTCTGTTCTCTTTAGCTCAGTTTTGCTAAAATAAAGAGTAAGGAGGATAAAAATGTACGACTTTTATGAATATCCAAAATGCTCGACTTGTCGCAAGGCAAAAGCAACTTTAGAGCGCTTAGGAATTGACTATAATGCTATTGATATTAAGCTGAATCCACCCAAAGCTGAGCAATTTGAAAAATGGTTTGCAGATGTTCCTGTTAAAAAATTTTTCAACACAAGTGGTCTGGTTTATCGTGAGATGGGCCTAAAAGATAAGTTAGCAGACTTGACAGAACATGAAGCAGCAGAACTCTTAGCCTCAAATGGGATGCTGGTTAAACGCCCGCTGATTGTTAAAGAGGGCAACATTGTCTTGATTGGCTTCAAGGAAGAGGCTTATCAAGAGCTGGCTCAATAAGAATAAAAAAGCACGAGTGCGTGCTTTTTTAAATGTTAATTTCTAAAACGATGGGCACATGGTCTTGACGTGCGCCAGAATCCAAAGGTTCTGCTCGTGTAATCTTATCGGCTAAGCGGTCAGAAACAAGCCAATAGTCAATTCTCCATCCGGAGTTATTGATTTTTGCTGTGCGAGAACGTTGGGCGAACCATGTATAAATACTCCGTCCCGGTGCGTAATAACTTTCCACATTGCCATGAATTTTACGGAAGCTATCTGTAAAACCAGCAGCTAATAAGAGACCGAATTTTTCGCGTTCTTGGTCTGTAAAACCAGCAGAATTACGGTTTCCTTTAGGATTTGCAAGGTCTATTTCGGTGTAAGCTGCATTGAAGTCTCCACAGGCAAAGACAGGCTTTTGACTGTCCAACAGTTGCAAGTAGGCGCGATACTGATCGTCCCACTGTCCACGGAGGTCTAAACGATTAAGGGCATCACCTGCATTGGGTGTGTAGACTGTCGTGACGAAAAAATCAGGAAATTCAAGCGTGATGATACGACCTTCGCTATCCATGGGTTCTGGCGCTCCAATTTCCGGCATAGTTATAACTGGCTCAGGCAAGCTTTTCTTATACAGGAACAGCGTCCCCGAGTACCCTTTACGTGCAGGTGGTGTACTGATGCGGTGAACAATTTCATAGTCTGGGAAGTGGCTGCCTAAAACTTCAAGTACCTTGTTTGTTTTTTTGAGGTCACCGTTGAGTTTCGTTTCTTGAATGGCGATAACATCTGCTTTAGATGCAGCAAGCTGTTCGACCACAGCCATTGATAGAGCTGCACGATTACTTGTTCCAGTCAAGGCTGCGTTCAGCGAATCGATATTCCATGAGATAAATTTGTAAGTCATAATCAAATCCTTTTAGCTTTATTAAGTTAATTATAACATACCTTATTGATTGATAATCTCAAAGGAAAACGGGATAGGAAGTATGATGGAGAGAAAAACTCTTAAATACTATTTAGAATAAGAATTCCTTGAAAAGGATATGCTATAATAAAAACAAGGCTTTTTTCAATGCACAATTGGAAAAATACTAATCAAGTGGCTTTCATTAAGCCACGAATTAGGAGAAAAAATGACTGAAAACAAAAACTTTTACATCACAACGCCAATTTATTATCCTTCAGGGAAATTACATCTCGGTTCAAGCTACACAACAATCGCTTGTGACGTTCTTGCACGTTACAAACGTTTGATGGGCTTTGATACCTTTTATTTAACAGGCCTTGATGAACACGGCATGAAAATTCAACGTAAGGCTGAAGAGTTGGGCATGACACCCAAAGAATATTTGGACCCAATGGCGGAAGATGTTAAAGAACTGTGGAAAATGTTGGACATTTCTTATGACAAATTTATCCGCACAACAGACAACTATCATGAAGAAGCCGTTCAAAAGGCTTTTGAGCAATTTTTGGCACAAGACGATATTTATTTGGATAAATATGCGGGTTGGTATTCCGTTTCTGATGAAGAATTCTTTACAGAAGCACAGTTGGAAGAAGTTTATCGTGATGCAGACGGTAAAGTCATCGGGGGTAAAGCGCCATCAGGTCACGAAGTAGAATGGGTCGAAGAAGAATCTTACTTCTTCCGTATGAGTAAGTATGCGGACTGGCTTTTAAGTTATTATGAATCACATCCAGATTTCATCCAACCTGAGATTCGTAAAAATGAAATGATAAATAATTTCATCAAACCGGGCTTGGAAGACTTGGCTGTGAGCCGTACAACCTTCACTTGGGGTATTCCTGTGAAGTCTAATCCGAAACACGTGGTTTATGTTTGGCTTGATGCATTGCTTAACTATGTGACTGCTTTAGGCTATGGTTCAGAGGATACTAGCAAACTGGATAAATTCTGGCCAGGTGTGAACATGGTTGGTAAAGAAATCGTCCGTTTTCACACCATCTACTGGCCGATCATGCTTCATGCTTTGGGTATGCAACCCCCTAAACAAGTCTTCGGTCATGGCTGGTTGGTGATGAAAGACGGGAAAATGTCGAAATCTAAAGGAAATGTTGTTTACCCTGATATGTTGGTGAATCGCTATGGTTTAGACCCTGTACGTTATTACCTCATGCGCGCCTTGCCTTTTGGTTCTGACGGCGTCTTCTCACCAGAAGATTTTATTGACCGTATCAACTATGACTTGGCAAATGACCTCGGGAACTTGCTCAATCGTACAGTTGCTATGGTCAACAAATACAATGGCGGCGTTCTGGTTAAAAATGACGCTTCAACGGAATTTGACGCTGCCTTGGAAACAGTCCTCGCTGAAACTCTGGAAAAATACCACACAGCTATGGATAAGTTTGAGTTCAATGTCGCTTTGAGTGAAGTCTGGGTTCTTATCTCTCGGACGAACAAATACATCGATGAAACAGCCCCTTGGATTCTTGCTAAATCAGAAGAGGACAAGGATAAGCTTAATAATGTACTTTATCATTTAGCAGAAAATCTTCGTGTTGTCGCTGCGCTCTTGCAGCCTTTCATGCGTGCGACAAGTAAGAAAATTTTTGCACAACTCGGCCTAACAGAGGAAGAGTTCTCCTTAGAAGATTTAGCTTTCGGTTACGAATTTACGCATAAAGTTGTAGAAAAAGGTGAACCTGTCTTCCCTCGCTTGGATAAGGAAGAAGAAGTGGAATACATCAAGTTACAGATGGCTGGTGGAAAGCTTCCTGAAAAAGAATGGGTACCAGAGGATGTTAAACTTAATCTCACTTTACCAGAAATTAAGTTTAATGACTTTGAAAAGATTGAGTTGAAAGTTGCTGAAGTTTTGGAAGTCAGCCGTGTGGAAGGTTCAGATCGTCTGCTTCGCTTCAAGTTAGATGCAGGTGATGAAGAACCACGCCAAATCTTGTCAGGAATTGCAGAGTTTTATCCCAACGAACAAGAATTTGTCGGTAAAAAACTGCAAATCGTGGCCAACTTAAAACCACGTAAAATGATGAAAAAATATGTCAGTCAAGGGATGATTCTCTCGGCTGAATTTGATGGCAAGTTGCGCGTGCTCGAAGCACCTGCGGATGTACCTGCTGGATCATTAATCGGATAATAAAAATCCAGAAATGTTTGAGATTTCAAGAGAGTGCAAACTATATTCGTACAGTTTTTATGCGAGAGCAAGCATTCAAAAAGTTACTGCCCTTATCAATTTTGAAGAATTACTGTTGATGATTATCCTATTTTTCATCAAATGGTTAACTGAGAAATTGAGGTAAGGCTTTTTGTGCTAGCTAAAAGCGATTATCGAAAATGATTTTAATGGATTGCTGTCATAACATTAGATAGATAATGAGTAATATTTTTTAGGGATAAAGAGATGAAAAAGAACAAAAAAGGGTTAATGTTTAGTCTTTTATCAGTTTTAATGCTTGTTTTAATCTTAACTATTGGAGGGAAAGTGTACATGAGCAATAAAGAAAGTGAAAATATAGCGAACCAAAGAACTGCGGCTCTTGCTTTTAAGGAGATACAACCGGGAATTGAGGAAATTAAGTTCGATGAAGCAGGAAGCTACTCAGGTGCAGGTGTTTGGTCAGTTGGTGCTACTGTTCTTATTGATGGTCAAACATATAAAGAAATTTTGGTTAAAGAAGGTATAGGGGGTGGAGAACCATTACCTGGACCAGATAAAAACGTTCCAACAAATACACCAATTAAAGTTACATATAGCAATGGGAAGGAGGAAGTGTTGGAATGACAACACCCAAGCAGTATTCTGTTATTGATTCAAAGGTTTATGATACAGATAAAGTAAAAAGTTCGAATGCTTTAAGGAGCGGGGATAAATTTTATGAAGATCCTAATGATAAATCCAGTCAACAATATCAAATTTTAAATACTGTGGATACAAACGACCAACACAACAGTCAGGGCTACGAAAAAAACGGCTTTCAAGGTATGGCTGTTGCGCCGATTGTGAATGGAGAACCCGATTACAATCATGTGATTATTGCTTTTGCAGGGACAAATGCGACAGATTGGCATTTGAATGATTTAAGTGCGGATTTGTCAAATGTTGTATTAGGGTTTGAAAAAGACGGCACATTGGAATCTCAGTTCACCAGTGCCCAACAGTTTTACAAGGAGATGGTAAAGGAATATGGGGCCAGTAATATTGAAGCTGTCACAGGCCATTCTTTAGGTGGTGCTTTGGCTCAAAAGGTAGCAGCAACCAACCATGTCCCCGCAGTTACCTTTTCCACCGCAGGAGTAGGTAAGCAATTAACAGAAGCAGAAAAAGCATGGATAAATGGCAAAGGGAAAAAATTTGTTTTGAACTTCATGCATAAGGGGGACCAAATTTCCTCATGGACACATGCTTCAGATTATGGCACAGCGATTTATGCGGGAGATTTTGGAGATGGAACTTTGTTCTCCGGACATTTTCTTGAGTCTTATCACTTTGGTGAAGATGGGTCATTGAAGGACAATGAAGGGAGAATATGGACAATTACAGATAAAGGGGTCTTGAGTGACGGTATTGAACTTATTCAAAAAAGTTTCAAATCTCAAATGAAGCTCTTGGAAGATTTAAAGGTCCGATTTACTGCGAGTGGAGGAGGCTTATCTTCTGGAGAAAAAATCTATTTAGATGCTGCACAAGCTCTTGCTATTATTTCGACAGCTGGTGCAGAATTTAATCTAGCCATGTTGAATGTTATTAAAAATTATCAAGAGGGGATTAAAAAAGCGGAAGAACTTTGGAAAAAGACACGAGATGAAGCTATACAAATGGGGACTCAATTGGAAAAATGGGAAGTCTATGAAGCTCTTGAAAGTGTAGGTTTTACCGAATATAATGTTGTGGGCGTGCCTCGGCAACAATACCAGATGAAAATTGATAAAATCCGAGAAATGAGTGAGCATTTTACAAACCTTGAGCGTGAAATTAAGGCTAAAATTTCAGAAATAGTGGCTCGTGATGCGGAACTGGCCCAAGAGTTGAAAGGGTGAAAGAAAATATTTTGCTTACAGAAGAAACTTTCCAATCCATATTTTAAGAAGCCAAGGAAATGTTACAGAAGCTTATCAGTTCTCGTGTTATCCTCTTACTCAATTGTCGGAAGAAATAGAAGAAGCAGAACATAACTTCAATCAAAACTATATAAATCTCAATACAAAGGATGAAACATGGATACTATTGATGAAATTATAAAAAATGCGCAAAAGGAAATACAAAAAATAAAAATTCGGTCGAAAGGTTTGGACAGTTTAGTGAATGGCGGTGAACAGCGCATGAAAATTCAAAAAAATTCTGAGTTGGAAGCTGAACAAGCGAAACAGTCACTTTCTAAGAATTCAGCTGCCTTGCAAAAATCCATCAAGGGTAATTTTGCTGATAAGCTAACAGAAACGTTTGAAAAACAAAAACAAACTTTGGAGAACATTTAAAACGATAGTATAGACAAGGTCTTGAGACTTTGTCTTTTTCTCTTCACCAAAGCTATAAGGACATGTTCAAAAAACTAATGATTTTTACGTCATCATCATGCTTTCTATGATTTGTTCACTTCCTTTTGCGCTTCTGAAACAGGTTGTCTCAGCTTGGACTTTGTTTTGCCTATTAAAATATCCCTGTGCAGAGTGGCCTTGAAGATATTCGCAACGCGCAAGTTCAGCTCCATAATGTCCATCGCTGCTTTCTAGGCGTAACTCTGGTGCAACAAGAAAACAGCCTCTGATTTTGGGGCTGTTTGTCTATAGTCGGAGAGGATGGGGTAAAAGTCGGCATTTGTGAAAACTGTAAGGGTAAAATCGCTCAACCCGAGCCTTTTTCTCAGATTCTATTTTTATTTATTTTCTACGTTTTCCCATTTGTTTCAGAACTGCATTGAAGAACTTGATGTAAAGTTTCGGATGGGCACGCGCTGTATGCACCATCAAACGATCTGTGAAAGTATTATAATAACGTGGCTTCGGTTTTTGAGCTGTGGCTGCTTTATAGAAAACTTGGGCCAGATCCGCAGAAGTAGCAGAACTACCAAAGTTACCACTAAGTGCTGCACGCACAGTTTGTACTAATGGTTGGTAAGGACTATTTGGATGAAGATTTTTTTCAGCATTTTCCATAGCAATAGAACTCCAGTTGGAAGCAGTTCCGCCGGGTTGCACGACGATAGAACGAATGCCAAAAGCTTTGACCTCTGTATCTAGCACATCTGACCATTGTTGCAGCGCAGCTTTTGTGGCATGATAAAAGGCACCCAGCGGCATGTACACATCACCACCGATACTAGAAATATTAACAATTCGTCCAAAAGCTTGTTGACGCATGATGGGCAGAACCAGCTGTGTCAATTCCACAGCACCAAAGAAATTCGTCTCAAATTGTTTACGGACATTCTCCATCGGAATCTCTTCAACCGGACCATATTCGCCATATCCCGCGTTATTGACAAGAACATCAATGCGCCCTGTCTGGGCAGTGACGTGTTGGATGAAGGCATGGTTGCTCTTGCTATCGGTCACATCTAATTTGAGGGCAATAATGCCATCGTCAGTTGGAATCTTTTCAACACGACGGGCGCCTGCATAAACCTGCCAACCACGTTGGGCAAAAGTTTTCGCGGCTTCATATCCCATGCCATTTGAAGCCCCGGTAATAATAACGACTTTTTCGCGATTTTCTGTATTTTTCATAGATTCATTCTAGTTAAAACGCAGTCCATTGTCAAGATAGAATTAAAAAATGACAAAAGAAATGACAAATGTTAAAATTAAAGCATTCATAACATGAGTATAGAGAGGGAGGAAATAAAGTATGACATTTGAGGAAATTCTTCCAGAACTTAAAGCTGGTAAAAAAATAGTACGTACGGGTTGGGGAGGAGCAGAAAACTATGTTGCCCTTTATGACAGCATTGTACTTGATAACGGCGAACAACTACAGGTTACACCTTACTTCCTAATTAACGTAGCAGGAGAAGGAGAAGGTTTTAGTATGTGGGCACCTACGCCTTGTGATGTATTAGCAACAGACTGGATTTTAGTCAATGACTGAACAAAAATTTAAGAGAAAAAAGGTTCTAGTCACTGGGGCTGCTAGCGGCATCGGTCAAGCACAGGCGCAAGCCTTTTTGCAAGCAGGAGCAGAAGTAATCGGTGTTGACTTACAAGAATTTACAGCGGACTTCAAAACCATAGTCTGTGACGTTTCCTGCCCTGAAAAGGTAGCACAATTGGCCGCACATGTAGGTGAGATTGATATTTTACTCAATACAGCAGGGCAGTTAGATGACTATCGGGCGATAGAAAACACGGACTTTTCGCTTTGGAAAAAAATTCTAGCAACAAATCTTGACAGCATGTTTCTCATGACTTCCGCCTTTTTACCTCACATGAAACAGAAAAAGTCTGGTGTAGTTATCAATATGGCTTCTGTTGCAGGTTTAGTTGCCGGTGGTGGAGGAATTGCCTATACTGCAAGTAAGCATGCTATTGTTGGTTTTACAAAGCAATTGGCTTTAGATGAAGCACAGCATGGTATCCAAGTTGCAGGGATAGCCCCAGGAGCTATTGATACACCGATGAATGCCAAGGATTTCACTGAAAATAATGGCGAAATGGCAAAATGGGTGGCAGAAGAAACTCCAGCAAAACGCTGGGCAAAGCCTAAGGAAGTCGCAGAACTGACTCTTTTTTTAGCCAGTCCAGAAAGTTCATATTTGACAGGTGCAGTCGTTCCCATCGATGGGGGCTGGACGATAAAGTAAGGAAACTGTGTCAAAAAATTTCAACAAAAAGCTTACGGCGTCTTCAAAACGCCGTGCTTTTTTACTTTGGCTAAGACCTGCAAATTTTTGTTTGCAGCTTTCTTTTGGACAAGCTGCTTTCACTGTGTCCAGAGCTGTTAAATAGGGAGTAATCCTAAATAAGGGCTTTTCCATAGTGTTTCATTCGTCAAAAGACTGGCAGGATACTTGCCTGAATGTTATACTTATTATCCTAAAAGCTAGTTCAACCATGTCGAAAATCTCAATTTTTAGAAAAAATTATGTTCAGGAGTCTGTCAGGATTTAAAAAGAAAACACGGCTTTTCATTATAAGGTAAAACTGTTATAATATAAAAGTTGCGAAAGTTCAGCAACCCTCAGGACTTTTAACCTTTGCCTGAGCATATTACAGGCGGATTTTAGCCGCTAAAGGAGAAAAAATTGAAAAAATCTACCGTTTATGACATGGTTGCGATTGCCATTGTCGCTGCGCTTTATGTTGTTCTTACAATGACACCCCCTCTCAATGCCATCTCTTATGGTCCTGTACAGTTTAGGATATCAGAGATGCTTAATTTTACAGCTTTCTTTAATAAGAAATATATTCTGGCTGTAACCATTGGGTGTATGATTTCAAACTTCCTCAGTTTTACTTGGATTGATGTCCTTGTTGGTGGTTTATCTACTTTAGTTTTCTTGACATTAGGTGTCTTACTTTTTGAACGCTATATGAAACAGTACTTTTTCAGAGGACAGCTCAATAAAGCATTCCTTTATTTCGCTATTTTCTTTTCCCTAAGCATGTTTACCATTGCTCTAGAGTTATATTTCCTCTTTAATTTACCTTTCTTCTGGACTTGGTTCACTTTAGCTCTTGGAGAGTTTATGAGTTTATTTATAGGGGCAATTCTCATGGATAAACTGAGCAAACGTATTGATTTAACACGATAAAAATAGAGAGGTCTAAAAGCCTCTCTGTTTTTAGGTTAGATGAAATTCCAATGTTTAAACGCATTGACAATCCCTTTTTCGGTGTTTTTGCTGCTGACAAAATCGGCAATTTCTTTCAGCTCAGGCACAGCATTTCCCATAGCAGTTCCGTAGTCAGCAGCTTCAAGAAGATGGAGATCATTGCGACCATCCCCGAAAGCATAGGTATTTCCTGTAAAGTTAAGAACTTCCTTGACATGAGTAATCCCAGTTCCTTTATTTGTCGAGATATTGGTGACATCAATAGAAGTTGGTGCATTCATAAAGAAATTAAGCTCAGGAACCTCTGCTTTATAATAATCAACTTGAGAAAGTTTGTCTGTGAGCAGTAGGAGCATATTAACTTCCTCAGATTTATAGCCCTCGGGATTAATTTTGGGAAGGGGCATGTGTGTGTAAGCATATGCTGCATGCACAAAAGGTGTATGGCGGTCCACCCAATAACCATCTTTGCCATAAAAAGCGAGTGCCTCATCTTGTTCAAGAGCTAGGGTATGCAATTTTTCGATATTTGTGACTGAAATAGGATCTTTATATATCGTCTTGCTGTCTAAAACAATATACTGACCGTTCATAGCAACAGCGCCAGTAATTCCTGTTTCCTCCATAATTTTGTCAAGTTCAAAATGACCACGACCTGTCGCAATAAAGGGGAGCACACCATTTTTACGTATTTCATGAATGGCATCAACTACCTCTTTGTCTAATTGACTTTGCGCATTAAGCAAAGTCCCGTCGAGGTCAAAAAAGGCCAAAGCCTTGTAAGCGTTTATATTTTCCATAAATCTATTATATCACAATAGATTTTTTAGTGTCGTTGCGGCGGCTACCTGAATCGTCGGAGGGGGGGATAATTGCTGTATAACAAACATGCGACATTTGTTTTTCCTGTGCTTGTATGATAAATTGAATAGGCAAAAATACAAATATTTGTTTGTTTATAATTCATGCCTTGCCAGCGTGTCTTTTTTATTTCTGGGTAAGTTTGTCACTTTCTTTAATCATTTGAATTAGACCCTCCTGAGTAAGACTAGTATGGTTCACACTCACAGTATTCCAGTGGGTTTTATTCATATGATAACCAGGGAAAACGCCAGAAATTTGTCTCGCTTCTTCGCCGTGTTCAGGAGAAAGTTTTAAGTCGATTAATAGTACATTATCTTTTTCAAATATTAAGCAAATTATTTTTTTATTGGATTTTTGTCTAATCGCTGTCCAAAGAATTTTTTCACGCTTATTGTTGTTAAAAGGGTAGTCTTCATATGAGTTTGTTAGTTCCAATACTAGATTGATTAGTTCTTGTCTTTCCATATATCCTCCTTTTATTTGTATTCATTATAACATTTCAGTCGTTAGATATGCCTTACTCAGGTTAGCCAATAAGCTGTGTTCGATGAGAAAAAAGTGATAAAAAAGAAAAAATTTAAACTTCTTATTGGACTTCTATATGAAAATATCTTATAATGGAAAAGAAAAGGAGACGCTTACAATGAAAGAAAATTACAAAAATGTTTTAGTCGCAGTAGATGGATCCGAACAATCCAATCAAGCTATCCAAGAAGCTGTTGAGATTTCTAAGAAAAACCAAGCTTCCTTGCTTGTTGTACATGTGAAGGATGTGGCACAACTCTATGGCAGTGCCTATATTATGCCTACTGTTCTAGAAGAAGCTGAGAAGCAATCGGCAGAGATTTTGGATGAGGCAGGCAAGATTATTGGTGATAAAGTAGAATATAAGACTTTCCAAGTAAGCGGTTCTCCGAAGAAAGAAATCGTTGATTTTGCAGAAGCAAATGATGTTGATCTTATTGTCTTAGGTTCAACGGGTAAAGGTGCGATTGACCGTGTGTTAGTTGGCTCAACAGCAAGCTATGTAGTGAATCACGCACCATGTAATGTCATGGTAGTAAAGTGAGTGAAAGTCTAAACCTGAAGAAGGCTGACTTAAAGGGAAAAACGCTTGATTGGTGCACAGTATGCTCCAGTTGGGCGTTTTTGTTTTTGTGTAAATTTTGCCTAGAAAACAACCTAGTTTTTTTACTCTCATTCTGAATGTTCTTATCTGTCTGTAAGATATGACAACGCAGGAAAAAATTCTGAGGCTGGCTGCTTCTGTGGTATTTTTTAAACTTATGAAAGACTGATTCAAACTCTGCTAACGAGGAATGATTTTCAGTAGTAATTAAAAGGGAACAGTTGACCTTCACGCAAAAATCCAGTATTGAAAGTTTTCCTCCTAAAATGTTACAATAGACAGTATCACTAAGTTTTAGAACAGAGAAATACTATGTCGGTAAAAAGAAAAACAAAAAGTAAAGCAAAACGCTCCACAGCTAAAAAAACAGCAGCAAAAAAATCAACACAGAAATTTTGGACGGCAAATAAAAAAATGGCGGCTTTTTTTGGCAGCTTTCTCCTTATCGTGTTTGCCTTAGCACGTCTAGGTCTTTTTGGTGTATTTTTATATAATATCATACGCATTGCAGTCGGTTCTTTAGCAATTGTCTTCTTGCTACTGGTGTTGTTTGTCATGTTTATGATGGTTTTTAAAAAAGATTTCTTTCGTGAAAATAAGCGTTTTTTACCTGGACTGCTTCTTTCTTTCTTTGGCCTTCTCTTAGTTTTTCAAGCAAGATTTGATGCGCTCTATCCTGGAAAAAAAGTTCTGACTTTAGCAATAATAGATTTGAAAAAGGGACAAGTGACTGAGTTTTTGGGTGGGGGATTTTTAGGAGACTTATTTTTTGCACCTTCCAAATCTCTCTTTTCAGTGGTTGGCGTTTATATTATTGTAGGCACTTTATGGCTCATTGCAATTTATCTCATGGCTCCTGCCTTACTTGCCCGTTTGCGGCTCTTTGTTCATAAAAATGTGAGCGCAATCCGTGAAAGTTTGGCCAAAAGGGCTGAGGCAAAACGAGCAAAGGCACTATTGAAAGAAGAAACACGTGCGCAAAAAGAAGCAGAAAAGAACGTGAAAGATTTGGAAGAAAACGAAGCTGCCTTGTCTGTAGAGTCAAGTTCAGTTTCCAATGCAGAGGTTCCGATAGCGATTCCAGATACTTCAAGTCCAACCGTGGAAGAACAAGAAAGAGTAGATCAAGAACCGATAAACTTTGAGCGATTAGATGATGAGGGCTTTTATCAGCTTCCAATGATTGATCTATTGGAGGAAATTCCAACTAAAAATCAAACAAGTGAACGAGAAAATGTTCGAAGAAACATCCAGATATTAGAACGTACTCTAGAGTCGTTCAAAATCTCAGCAACAGTTGAATCGGCAGTTGTAGGACCATCAGTTACGAAGTATGAGATTAAGTTGGCGACAGGTGTCAAAGTATCTCGTGTTGTGAATCTTTCGGATGATTTAGCATTAGCCTTAGCAGCAAAAGATGTGCGTATCGAAGCGCCCATACCAGGGAAGTCCCTCATTGGTATTGAAATTCCCAACAGCGAAGTTGCGACTGTTGGATTTCGCGAACTTTGGGAAAATGCCAAGCCCAAAACAAACAGTTTGCTGGAGCTTCCTCTAGGAAAAGCTTTGGATGGCAGTATTCGGACCTTTGACTTAACACGAATGCCTCATTTACTTGTGGCAGGTTCAACGGGTTCAGGGAAGTCCGTTGCGGTCAATGGTATTATTACCTCTATTTTGATGAAAGCTTTGCCAAGTGAGGTGAAATTCCTCATGGTTGATCCTAAAATGGTTGAACTTTCTGTTTATAATGAGATTCCTCATCTGCTTATCCCAGTGGTTACTCATCCGCGTAAAGCAGCGCGTGCCCTCCAGAAAGTGGTAGATGAGATGGAAAACCGCTATGAACTGTTCAGTCAGGCAGGGGTACGTAATATCGCAGGCTATAATGAAAAGATAGAGAAGCACAATGCCCAATCCCCAGAAAAGTATCAGACGCTTCCTTTAATCGTTGTCATTGTTGATGAGCTATCGGACTTGATGATGGTGACCAGTAAAGAAGTTGAAGATGCGATTATCCGCTTGGGACAAAAGGCTCGTGCAGCTGGAATACATATGATTCTAGCTACACAGCGTCCTTCTGTTGATGTTATTTCGGGGCTAATCAAGGCAAATGTTCCTTCACGTGTCGCTTTTGCAGTGTCAAGCGGTACTGACTCTCGAACTATTATTGATACAAATGGTGCTGAGAAACTTTTAGGACGCGGGGACATGCTTTTCAAGCCAATTGATGAAAACCACCCTGTTCGCTTACAAGGGGCTTTCTTATCAGATGACGATGTTGAAGCAGTGGTCAGCTTTATCAAAAATCAATCTCAAGCAGACTATGATGAAAGCTTTGATCCCGGGGAAGTTGAAGACGAGGGGAATAAAGCTTCTTCTACAACAAGTTCAGCTGACCCTCTTTTTGATGAAGCCCGACATCTTGTCATTTCTGCTCAAAAAGCATCAACTGCTCAACTGCAACGCGCACTTAAGGTTGGGTTCAACCGGGCCTCAGATCTAATGAATGAATTGGAGGCAGCTGGTATTGTGGGTCCAGCTAAAGGAACAACACCGCGTAAAGTTCTCGTCACACAAGACGGAGAGTTTCTCAATGGACAGGAGCTTGATGAAGAATGAATGCCTTTGATGAATTAGAAAAAATAAAAAGAGCGGGTCTGCCTCAACTATTGGTTCTCTACGGTGAAGAAGAAGATGTTGTTCAAGAACTGAAAAGCCGTCTCTTAGAGTTTGTACAATTTGACAATGCAGATTTGGGCCAAGCTTATTTTGACTTGACTCCAGCTAACGCAAACTTAGCTTTGGAAGAGTTGGAGAGTCTTCCTTTCTTCGTGGAGCAAAAGTTAGTTATTCTAGAAAATTTGTCTAATTTGACAACAGCTAAAAAGACGGTTTTTGATGACAAACAGCTTTCTCGTTTCGAAAATTTTTTGAATCATCCTGTAGAGACAACACAGCTTATTCTTATTTTGCATGGCAAGTTGGACAGTCGTTTGAAGCTGACGAAGAAGCTTAAGACCCAAGCGACTCTTTTAGAGGCTCAGGAACTTAAGCCACAGGAGTTAACCAGAGTTTTTGCAGATACAGGTTTTTCCAGCGGTGTTCTTCAACGAGTATTTGAAAAATCTAATTTTTCTTTCCCAGTGGTTAAACAAAATCTTTCCTTGCTCAAAACTTATGTTGGCGAAAGAGAAGTGACAGTCGAGGATGTTGAAAAGGTTGTTCCTAAGTCACTTCAAGACAATATTTTTCTACTGACAGATCTGATTTTGAAAGGAAAGGTGGCTGAAGCACGCGAACTTGTTCACGATTTAATCCTGCAAGGCGAGGAACTTATCAAAATATTGGTTATTTTAACCAACTCTTTTCGCCTGTATTATCAGGTTAAAGTGATGCAAAGCAAAGGCTGGAATGAAGCAAAGCAAACCTCTGCTCTCAAAATTCATCCCTATCGTATCAAATTGGCAAATCAACAGGTAAGAAAAATGCAGGAGAACTATTTGTCTAGAGCATTATTGTCTCTCATTGAACTTGATTATAAAATAAAGAGTTCAGGTGTGGATGCAAATTATTTGTTCGATTTAGCCTTGATTAAGTTAGCTTTGAAAGACTTATAGTAAGCCACTCAAGACGATTGTTTTCACTGATGAGCTGACTTGAAAAATGGGAAAAAATCTGCTATGATAAAAAGTGATAAAACTTTGATATGAAATGATAAAAGAGGACGATATGGCAACATTTAAATTTACACCTAAAGATATCTATGAAGCTGACTTTGGAACAAAAATGCGAGGTTATGATAAAGAAGAAGTTGACGAGCTCCTCGATGACGTCATTCAAGATTACGAAGCTTTTCAAGCAGAGATATTACGCCTGCAGGAAGAAAACGAATTTTTGAAGAAAAAAATCGTTGAACTAGAATCTCAAGCAAGCCGTCCAAATCAGGCGAATTTGGAAGAAACACAACGCTTGGATAACATGAGTCGCGTGGTTTCAAACCGTTTGAGTAAACCTCGAACAGAAATTAGCCAGCCAAGCAATTTTGAATTACTTAAGCGTATCAATCGTTTGGAACAAGCCGTTTTTGGCCCAGGAAATGCTTCAAATGAAGAAGCTTAAGTCTGGCTTTATACTTTAATGAAAAAGAAAAAAACAGTTTTTGGATAACTGCGTGGTACGAATGTGTATCATGAGGAAAGTCCATGCTCGCACGGGCTGCGATGCCCGTAGTGTTTGTGCTTGGTGAAACAATAAACCAAGGTAGGAGTGTCATGCCTAACGGCTGAAGAAAGTGCTAAGTCTTTTGATATGCATGAGTATTCTGTAAAAGTGCCAAAGAGACGAGGCTTGCTGGAAACGGTAAGATTGGAACGTGGTAAACCCCTCAAGCGAGCAACCCAAACTTATGGTCGGGGCACTTGACTAGCCGAACTGAAGGCGTGGTCGAGGGAGAAGTCTTTCTTCTTCAGACAGATGGTTATCGACGGTCGCAAGACCTGAACAAAACATGGCTTATAGAAAACTGTATGACACGCTGGGCTAGTCCCAGCTTTTTTTAGAAAGAAACAAAGGAAAAAATGAAAAATAATTTTAAGCTGATGGCTACTGCAGCAGCAGGTTTAGAGAGTTTGGTTGCTCGTGAATTACGCAATATGGAGATTGAAAATGTTACGATTGACGATCGTTCGCGTGTCTTTTTTACAGGAGATACAAAAACGATTGCTCAAGCAAATACTTGGCTTCGTACAGCAGATCGTGTAAAGATTGTTGTGGGGGAATTTAAGGCACGTACCTTTGATGAACTCTTTGAAAATGTCTATGCGCTCGATTGGGAAGACTATATTCCCTTTGGTTCAGCCTTCCCTGTAAGCAAGGCGAAGTCTGTGAAATCTACCTTACATAATGAGCCAAGTGTTCAAGGTATCACTAAAAAAGCTATCGTGAAGAAATTGCAAAAGGCCTACCATCGTCCAGAAGGTGTGCCTATCCCAGAAAATGGTGCAAGCTTCTCCATTGAGATTGCGATTCACAAGGATAATGCAACGGTGACGATTGACACAACGGGAGACTCTCTCTTCAAACGGGGCTATCGTGTTGAAAAGGGCGATGCACCATTGAAGGAAAACATGGCGGCAGCGATTATTATGTTGACAAACTGGTTGGCCAATCCCAAACGTATGTTTGTTGACCCTACATGTGGGTCAGGAACATTCACGATTGAGGCTGCCATGTTGGCACTCAATATGGCACCAGGTCTTAACCGCAAGTTTGCCTGTGAAGCTTGGTCATGGATGAAGCCAGAAGTTTTTGAAGATGTACGTCAAGCAGCAAAACAAGCAGTACGTAAAGATTTGGAACTCGATATCCAAGGATTCGATATCGATGGTCGGATGGTTGAGATTGCAAAAAGTAACGCACTTGCAGCTGGACTTGACCATGTGATAAAATATAAACAGATGCGCCTGCAAGATTTTCGTACAGATGCTCTTGATGGGGTTATCGTATCGAATCCTCCATACGGAGAACGTTTGGGAGATGAAGATTCAGTTGCAGGGCTCTATAAAGAGATGGGAGCAACTTTTGCGCCACTCGAAACTTGGAGCAAATATATTCTGACGAGTGATATTGCTTTTGAAACACATTACGGAGCGAAAGCAACGAAAAAGCGTAAACTCTATAACGGAACATTGCGTACAGACTTGTATCAATATTTTGGAAAAAGAATAAAAAATAAGCAAATGCTATGGAGATCTAAATGACAGAAGAAAAAGATAAAGATATCAAAAATTCTGGCGAAAAAGTCTTAAAACTTGGCGATGTCTCGGACTTCACCGTAGGTGAGATTGTGAAAAAAGCAGAAAGAGTAGATAAAGAAAATAGCGCAAGTGAAAGCGTGCTTGACAAGTATATTCGTCAACATCGTGGGGAGATAGAAGCTGTTAAAAATCAAGCCCTAGAAAAGTATATTCAAGCAGAACGAAAAAAGATGAGCCAAGAAGATACGGCTGCTCTTAGCGATGAGGCTTCTGACGTTAAGAAGGAACCGGAAGAGCTTTCAAAAGAAACTGGGGAGCTTTCGGAAGAGAGAAGCACAGAGGCAGTCACTTCTTCTGAAGATGTGCCTACGGAATCTTATCCGGAAGATCTGAACTCTAAGGAAAAAATATCTGAATTTGATGAGGTAGAAGTTGTTGATGACCTTCCCCCAGTTTTTCCGATTTCAGAGGATAAGGCAGCTGTAGAGCCTGGAACAGAAGAAATAGAGAAGGAGGAAGTCTCCGAACAGTCAACACAGACTCTTGCGGTGGAAGAGTCTTCTGCTGAATTCGGCGAATCGTCAAGGAAAGCTATTGATGAAGCTTCTCTAGGTGACGTTTCTGAGACAGAAAAGGTTCGACCAGTTGAGCAAGATGTGGTGGCAGGAGAGCCGTTATTGAAGCCAACAGCGGCTGTAACTGAAAGTGAACCAGAGGACAGCACAAAAGATACTCCAGAAAAGAAAAATAACAAAAAACCACTCATCATTGGTCTTTGTGCATTCATCCTTTTAGCAGCTGGCGGTGCGGGTTATGCACTTTATAACCATAACAATAATCAAAAGGCGGCAGAACAAGCCGCAGCTATAACTAAGGAAAATTTAACTGCTTTTAATAAAGCTTATGACGAATTTTTTACAGATTCAGACCATCTTTTTTTGAAGAACTCGAACTTTGATCAGCTGGAAAACTTAAAAGAAAAGCTTTCAAAACTAAAAGGTCAGGACTTTGAGTCTGCTGAAAAGAAAGTGAACGAACTCGAAGCACAAATCGCTGCAGTAGAGAAAGTCAACGCACTCTTTAATAAGCCAGTCCTTGTAGATGGGAAGTTAGATGAAGCTGCTCAAGTCAAAACAGCAGTTACTTTACCAGCCGTACCAAAAACGGCAAATGAAAGTCTGAATGAGGTACTAGAAAAGGCGATTAATTTGGCAAAGAAACAGCAAGCTGAAGCGAAAGCTAAAGAAGAGCAAGCTGCAGCCTCTGCTCAAAATAATAGAAACTCCGCTGCGTCTGGTCAGGCAGCAGGGAACTCTAGCCCTGCTGTCACTGAACAGGCAAGCGGATCAGCAAATGCGCCTACACCTTCAACTGAAAATCAAGGGACACAAAGCTCTACTCCAACAGTCGGTGGTATGCCGAATGGTGCGCAAAATCCAACAGGGGCTATACCGGACAATTCTAATGCACGTGTTCAGCCTCAGCCTAATCTGAACCCTAATGATCCGGCGTTCACTTGGAGTCCAGGAATTAGGGATAAAGTCTTGAATATTGCGCGGCAACGTGGCTATATTTCTGGTAATAATTTTATTCTTTTACCAGTAGCTATTCACACAATGACTTCAGGCTTTATGGCTGGTCAAGTTGCGGGATATTACAATCTCTATCGTCCAGATGGCAGTTACTTACTGACAATCAATGCCAAGACAGGCTATTTCTTTGGAAATGGTAAAGGTTTGCCTACTGATTTTGGATAAAGAATAAAAACTTCTTTGCTCATGTGAACAGAGAAGTTTTTTTGAACTTAGTTATAACCATACGATAAGATACAAAGGGCGTGCTACTCTTGGGAGAATTTCTTTTAACTTGCCTCTGCTAGAAGAGGGGCTCAAAAAACTCAGCTTGCCTTATCAGTATCAAAGAAGCAGGAGACTTTATGGCTGCTGTTATGAACCAAAAAGCTTTAGAAATGGATGAATGTATGCAAGATTCCTCCAGTGGCATAACGAAGATAACTTATAAGCCTGTTCCAGAAAATTTCAAACATTCCTTTGTCCTCCGTCCTCTTTTCAAAAGTTTGCTGCAGTATTTGCAAGCAGATTTGGAGAAATGCCTAGGCGCTAGCAGGAATTTTCATAGACGACATGCTGTTTCATTTAATTATGGGATGAAAATAAGATATAATATGTAAAAATAGTTCAAGGAGGCTTGCTATGCTCAAAATCGCGTTTATCTGTGTGCATAATTCATGCCGCTCACAAATTGCAGAAGCACTCGGTAAAAAGTTTGTTGGGGACAAGTTTGAATTTTATTCTGCAGGTACCGAGACAAAGCCACAAATTAATCAAGATGCCGTCCGTTTGATGAAAGAACTCTATAATATAGATATGGAAAAAACACAAGCTTCAAAGTTGTTACAAGATATTCCACCTGTGGATATTGTAATTACTATGGGCTGCAACGTTGATTGTCCCTATCTTCCTTGCAAATATCGAGAAGATTGGGGATTAGAGGATCCAACAGGTCAAGATGATGAGGTTTTCAAAGACACTATCCAACGGATTGAAGAAAAGATAGTGGCGTTGAGGCATCGGAATTTTTAAGGGAAAACAAAAAAAGCACCTTTGAGCTTGACAGGTATGTTAAGGCGCTTTTCTCATGCATATATGAGTAATTTTTAGAAAATCATCAATTCTTTATTTGTTTGAGTTAAAGGCTCACAGCCAGTTTTAGTGACATAGAGGCAGTCCTCGATACGTACGCCGACCTTACCTGGAATGTAGATGCCTGGTTCATCAGAGAAACACATGCCTTCCTCAATGATAATATCCTCAGAGCCACCAATGGATGGGAATTCATGGACGTCCATACCGATACCATGACCAAGACGGTGGACGAAGTACTCACCATAACCAGCTTTGCTAATCACATCACGGGCTACTTTATCAATTTCGAGAGCAGATACTCCAGGTTTTACAAAATCCATAGCTGCCAGTTGTGCTTCAAGAACGATTTTGTGGATATCTGCATCAAAATCAGACGGTTTTCCAATAGAGATGGTACGTGTAGCATCAGAAGCGTAGCCGTTTTTCATGACACCGAGGTCAAAGAGCAAGAGTTTATTGTCTTGGATTTTGACATCTTCTGGCATACCGTGAGGATTAGCTGCACGAGCACCTGAGAGCACGATTGTTTCAAAACTCATCTGTGGCACGCCCATACGTTTCATTTCGTATTCAATTTTGGCAACAACATCTGTTTCTGTACGGTCAGAATTTGCATATTCAAAACCAATTTCGAAACATTTATCTGCGTACTCACCAGAGATTTTCATTTTTTCGATTTCATCGGCAGATTTGATTAAACGCATCCGTTCCACCAATGGTGTCAAGTTAACAAATTCAACACCAGAAAATTGCGATTTGAGTCCTTCAGTTTTTGACAAGGGGATGTCAGAAAATTCCACTGCGATTTTTTTGATATTTCTTGAACCTAGGTGTTCCTTAATAACAGCCCAGGGATTTTGAGAATCTTCATAGCCAAAGATATCAAAACCAGTCGTGTTTTCTTTAGCTTTTTCTACTTCCAAAGCAGGCGTGAAAAGTGAAGGTGCTTTATCAGGGAAAACCATCAAACCAGCGATACGCTCGTGTGGATCAATAGCCAGACCTGTCAAGTAGTTCAAGGTCGTAGGATTGGTAATGAAAGTCATGTCAACTTCATTTTCGCTCAGAAAATTAGAGATACGTTCGATTTTGCTCATAGTATCCACCTTTCTATAAATTATTATCTCTATTGTACGCTAAATCTTAAAAAAAAGCATGCTTTAAATTAAGGAAATTGTAACACTGAAAATTATTGAAATGGTTTTCAAAAAATGCTATAATTAAATTTGGGAAAAGTTTTCACAAATATTAAAAAATATAAAAACGGACAAGATTATTAAAATTGAGGTTTTAAAAGAATGGAAGAATCAACAACAACAATTTATGACGTTGCTCGAGTTGCTGGGGTATCGATGGCTACCGTAAGTCGTGTGGTCAATGGCAATGCGAACGTCAAAGAGAAAACACGTCAGAAAGTTCTAGATGCAATTGAAGAATTGGACTATCGTCCTAACGCAGTTGCCCGTGGTCTTGCAAGTAAACGTACAACGACAGTTGGGGTTGTTCTCCCAACGATTACGTTACCATATTTTGCAGAGATTGCGCGGGGAATTGACGATATTGCATCAATGTATCAATACAATGTCATTCTGGCCAACAGTGATGGAGAGGAAGAAAAAGAACTAAAAGTTATTGAGAGCCTCTTTTCTAAGCAAGTTGACGGTATCGTTTATATGGGAAGCTTCATGACTGAAAAAGTGCGCAAGCAACTTCAATCAACACGCACTCCCATCGTTTTGGCTGGGATGATTGATGTGGATAAGCGAATGTCGTCAGTAAATATTGACTATCGTCTCGCCGCTCATCAAACGACTTCTGAATTGATCCAAAATAATAAGCGTATCGCCTTTGTTTCAGGCTCTCTAGAAGAAGCTGAAAATACGGAACGTATGGTGGGCTACCAAGAGGCTCTGGAGGAAGCGGGACTGAAATTTGACGAATCTCTTGTTTTTGAAGGAAATTATAGCTCTGAAAATGGTCTGGCTTTAGCTGAGCAAATGCTATCTAAAAAGATTGATGCAGCAATTGTATCTTATGATACTGTTGCAGTAGGTCTGCTTAATGCTTTGCTTGCTAAGGGAGTAAAAGTTCCTGAAGACTTTGAGATTATTTCTGGTTCAAACAGCCCAATCACAGCCTATATGTATCCAGGTTTAACCTCTGTGAACCAACCTCTGTATGATATCGGTGCAGTTTCTATGCGTTTGTTGACAAAATTAATGCATAAAGAAGAAATTGAGGAAAATCAATTGATTCTCGCTCACCAAATCATTAACCGTGGTTCTACAAAGTAAAGAATAAAAAAGATAGAACAATAGACGAAATCGTTCAAAAGGACACGAGAGAGTGTTGCCCTGAACGATTTTTCTATAGCGGTTTTTTATTAGCTTCCTTGTCAACTCCTGTGATTGAACATGATATGATGAAGCAAAAAAAGGGAAACTCAGAGCTTCATCAAACTTCTTATCTTCTTGATATCCGGAAAAACGAAGCGATATTAGGCGAAAAAGCACTAAATTGCAAAGCGTAAATGAAAAGTTATTTGACTTTCACACGAAAGCATGATACCATAGAGAAGTAAATTAGTCTAAGTTATATATTTTATATGTTTTCTTTCACACAATGATTTACAAATTTGACGAAAGGAAATGTATACTATGACAAAAGGAACTGTAAAATGGTTTAACGACTCTAAAGGTTTTGGTTTTATCACTGCTGAGGATGGTACTGATGTGTTTGCACACTTTACACAAATCCAAAGTGATGGTTTCAGAAAGCTGGAAGAAGGCGAAAAAGTTGCCTTTGATATTGAGCAAGGTCAACGTGGACCTCAAGCATCAAACATCATTAAAGGATAATTATGGCACTCTTAAAGGGGTGCTTTTCTTATTGTGAAAAACAGGTGGGTCTTGCCAGACTTGTAAGCGACGAATTCACTGAGTTTAAAAAGTGGCTTGAAGTGCAGACGGTCATTCCTTGGGCTGGAGGAAGACCACGTTTGGACAAATTTACCCAAATTAATAAGTTTAAAGAAGGCGCAAAATCAAGCATCGACATGTATAATAGGGTTACATTTGGTAAGGCTAACAAGATGTGCTAAACTTAAAAGTATGAGGAAAACGAAAATTGTAGTGCCTGTTCTTCCGACAAATATGGCAGAAGTACAGGCCTTGGATGTAGAAAAATACAGTGAAGCCGATATTATTGAATGGCGTGCTGATTTTTTGGGGGATACAGCCGTGATTCTAGAAGCTGCCCCCTTAATATTTGACAAATTTAAGGAGTTTCCGCTTCTTTTTACTGTGCGTACGGCACATGAAGGAGGAAAGTTGTCCATTTCTAAAAAAGATTATGTCGCACTTTTGCAGGAAATAGCTAAATTTGATCCTGCTTATATTGACCTTGAATATTTTTCCTACCGTAAAGCCTTGCCGCAACTTCTTGATTTAAAAGAAAAAATTGTACTTTCTTACCATAATTTTTCCGAGTCTCCGACAGATTTGACAGGCAGAATAATGAAAATGCACAAAGAAGGGACAGCATTTGTAAAAGTTGCCATTATGGCACAGCGGGAATGTGATGTTTTAGACCTTTTACAGATTACACGAGATTTTACTGTAGAGTTTGGTCAAAAATTTATCAGTATCGCCATGGGAGAGATGGGCAAATTGACGCGGGTCTCTGGTGGCTTAACAGGTTCCTTGTGGACTTTTGCGCCGCTTGAAGAGGAAGCAGGGAGTGCTCCTGGACAAATCGCATTGCCTCAAATGCTGGATATCCTCAATGCCTTAGAGGAGTAATATTCGGTTTTTCCACATATTAAGTCAATAAAACAAGAATATTTAAGAATTTCCCGAAAAAATTCAGCCAAAATGGTATAATTTATAGTAAGTTAGAAATTTGGAGGAACTATGGTTATCAATCGTTACAGTCGTCCAGAAATGGCGGCAATCTGGTCGGAGGAAAACAAGTACAGAGCATGGCTTGAAGTGGAAATTCTCGCAGATGAAGCTTGGGCTGAGCTTGGTGAAATTCCAGCTGAAGATGTGAGAAAAATTCGGGAAAATGCGAGTTTTGATGTTGAGCGCATTTTAGAAATCGAAAAAGAGACACGCCATGATGTGGTAGCCTTTACGCGTGCCGTTTCAGAAACGCTTGGTGAAGAAAGAAAGTGGGTCCATTATGGACTGACATCGACAGATGTTGTTGATACTGCCTATGGTTATCTCTACAAGCAAGCCAACGATATTATTCGCCGTGATTTGGCCAACTTTTTGGAAATCATCGCCGATAAAGCACGTGAACATAAATATACAGTATGTATGGGGCGTACGCACGGTGTACATGCAGAACCGACAACATTTGGTCTCAAATTAGCAACGTGGTACTCAGAAATGAAGCGTAATATTGAGCGCTTTGAGCATGCTGCGAAGGGAGTCGAGGCAGGGAAAATCTCAGGTGCTGTGGGGACTTTTGCTAATATTCCTCCTTTTGTCGAAGAATATGTTTGTGAAAAGCTCGGCATTCGTCCACAAGAGATTTCGACACAAGTACTGCCGCGAGATTTGCATGCCGAGTATTTCAGTACTTTAGCACTTATTGCGACATCTATTGAACGTATGGCGACAGAAATCCGTGGATTACAAAAGTCCGAACAACGTGAAGTAGAAGAATTCTTCGCCAAAGGTCAAAAAGGTAGCTCAGCAATGCCACACAAACGTAATCCTATCGGTTCGGAAAATATGACTGGTTTGGCGCGTGTTATCCGGGGACATGTTGTGACAGCTATGGAAGATGTTGTTTTGTGGCATGAACGTGATATTTCACACAGTTCTGCAGAACGTATCATCGCACCAGACACCACAGAATTGATCAACTATATGCTGAACCGCTTCGGCAATATTGTTAAAAATCTGACTGTTTTCCCAGAAAATATGAAACGCAATATGGATGCGACTTTTGGCTTGATTTACAGCCAACATGTGATGCTGATGCTGATTGAAAAAGGGATGACACGTGAAGAAGCTTATGATTTGGTGCAACCATTGACTGCGAAATCATGGGATGAGCAGCTCATGTTCCGTCCGCTTGTAGAAAATAATGAAAAGATTCGTGAAAAACTTGCAGAGGAAGATATTGATGCTGCCTTTGATTATAATTATCACTTGTCACGTGTTGACGTAATCTTTGAACGTTTAGGTTTGTAAATGACTTTCAGAACTTCAGTGCTATAAAAATAGCTTATATAAGGAGACGATAATGACAGTAGAAGATTACTATGCTACCTTGGACTCTAGCCAAGACCCACATGTTTTAGCTCTGAGAAAGTTGATTATGGAGAATGCTCAGGTTGAGGAGGTTATCGCCTGGTCCATGCCGACTTTCAAGCTCAAAGCTACGGGGAAAAATTTCTTATCAATCAAAGCAACTAAGAAATTCGTCTCCTTATATATTTTTCAGGACAAGGGTGGCGATTCTGCCCAGCAGGAAATTATTTTCGATACTTTCAAAGATTATGCGCCCTCTACTGGTGGCGGGGGTCAGATGATTACTGTTCGTTTTGACTATAAGAAAGACCTGCCTGAGCAATTGCTGAAAGACTTTATTCAATTTCAAGTGAAGGCAGTAACAGAAAAATGAATGTTTAAAATGGACTTTAGGTTCATTTTTTTATTTGGAAAAGTAACTCATAATTAGTCCATTGATTTATTTCAGATTAAAATTTAGAAGGATAGAAACTCTACATTTCTATCTTTATAACAATTCAGTATTGACTAATATGTATAACTTTGTTATCATATTAGTATAAACTAATATGAAGAAAAAGGCCTATGAATTTAACAGAAAAACGTCAAAAACTGATACACGGTTTATCAAACAGAACAAGGCTTATGGTTCTGGAGGCCTTGCGTGACAAGGAAATGACCGTAACAGAACTCTTAGATGAAACAAAAGCTGGACAGTCCAATCTTTCACAACACCTGTCTTGTTTAAGGGACTGTGGTTTAATCACAAGTCGTAAGGAGGGAAAGTATATCTATTACTCTTTGACGACATCAGAGCTCAACCATTTACTGGAAGTCATTGATGCCACAGTAGAGTCAATGCACTGGTTACCAACGGAAGACATACATTGTGATACATATATAAATTAAAAGGAGTTTCATATGTTTAAAACTACTCGAAAAAATACACATCATCATGCAGCACATTGTGTCAAAGAGGCTTGCAATTGCCTTTGTCATCAAGCTAAATCTGTGAGAACCGAGTCTGGTGAGTGTTCAGCTAGCACAGAGCTGCTAGAGTCCTCAGATGATTCAGAGCCAGCCTGTTGTAACAACAGCCTAAAATTAAAGTCAGATTTAGAGGAAAATGAAAAGAATAGTCATGAACTGTTGATTATCATTTTTTCAGCTCTATTATTAGCAGTTTTGAGCTTTTTAGATTTTCCTCCACATTTTAAGTTTCCGCTGTTTATCCTGACCTATCTTTTGATTGGACACAGCGTTCTACTTAAGGCGATAGAAAAATTGCTTAAGGCTGATATTTTTAACGAATTCTTCTTGATGAGTATCGCGACTGCCGGAGCGTTTGCCTTAGGGGAATATGCGGAAGCGATCGCTGTGATGCTTTTTTACCAAGTGGGGGAGTATTTCCAAGACAGAGCCGTTGGAAAGAGTAAAAAGTCAATCGTGTCCTTGATGGATCTTCGGCCAGAAGTTGCAACTGTCAAAAGACAGGGAAAACTCGTCAGTGTTTCTCCAGAAGCAGTTGCTGTCGGTGAAATAATACAAGTGAAAGCTGGTGAAAAAGTGCCTCTTGATGGCAAGATATTATCGGGACAGTCAAGTGTCAATACAGCTGCGTTGACAGGAGAATCTTTGCCACGAGAAGTGAAAAAAGGCGATGAAGTTCTCTCAGGCTTTCTCAATATTAATGGCCTTCTCGAAGTGGAAGTTGTAAAAACTTTTGGCCAGTCCTCAGTCTCTAAAATCCTCAATCTGGTCGAAAATGCTCAGGAAAACAAAGCGCCCACAGAGCAGTTTATTTCGAAGTTTGCCCGTTACTATACTCCTATCGTTGTGGTTGCAGCTCTCATAATAGCTCTCCTGCCTCCACTTTTCTTCCAGCAAGATTGGTCTGTCTGGTTGAAACGAGCTTTTACTTTCCTCATCATCTCCTGCCCTTGTGCGCTTGTGGTTTCTATTCCTCTAGGCTTCTTTGCGGGGATTGGGGCAGCATCGAAAAAGGGTATCTTGGTTAAGGGAGGGAACCATCTTGAAGCACTGACAAAGGTCAAGCGAGTTCTCTTTGATAAAACGGGAACGCTTACCCAAGGAAACTTTAAAGTCACTCAGGTCTTTCCTGAAAAAGGTGTTTCGAAAGAAGAACTCTTACAACTGGCGGCTATTGGCGAGTTAAACTCCACTCATCCTCTGGGGCTGGCTCTAAAAGAAAATCAAAACTTAGAGGAGGCTGTGATTACAGCAACAGAGGAGATTTCTGGACACGGCACACGCACGTTTTATAATGGCGATGAAATTCTGGTAGGAAATGCGAAGCTTATGCAGCGCTATGCTATTGCTTTCCAAGAGAGTGATGCGATAGGTTCGTTGCTCTATGTAGCGAAAAATGGACAGTATCAAGGTCTTATCCTTGTCGCTGATGTGCTCAAAGAGGATGCTCAAGAAGCAATTGTTGAGTTGAACAAGCTTCATGTCTCTCAAACCATGCTCACTGGAGACAGTCAAAAAGTAGCAGCAGTAGTTGCAGAAAAGTTGAATATAAGCGATTATCATGCCAATCTCCTCCCAGAGGATAAGGTCTCTATTCTGGAAAGCCTTCTGCAGAAAGAAGAAGGTCTAACTGCCTTTGTTGGAGATGGCATCAATGATGCACCAGTTATCGCACGGGCTGATGTAGGTTTTGCCATGGGCGGGTTAGGCTCAGATGCAGCTATCGAAACGGCTGACATTGTATTGATGACGGATAAACCTTCAAGCATCGCCCAATCTATAAAAATTGCCAGGAAGACAAAACGTCTGGTCGTGCAAAACATTGTATTAGCCCTAGGTGTGAAATCAGTTTTCCTCCTTCTTGCTGTTTTTGGTATTGCGACCATGTGGGAAGCCGTGATTGCTGACGTAGGTGTGACCATCTTGGCCATACTTAATGTGCTAAGGCTTTTAAAATAAGAATTTGCTCCTGCTTAGCTAGGAGCTTTTGTTATGACTGAATTCCATTTTTCTCATCAAACACTCATTT
>NZ_DKXK01000028.1:0-9629 GCF_002492185.1 Lactococcus sp. UBA7128 | reverse complement strand
CTTTGCTTTTTCTTTACCCGATACGAGTGAAGATTTTCTTACGAAAATCCCTATTCGCCGATTCAATCGGGAAAAAGCTTTGCTTTTTCTTTACCCGATTGAACCCTCCATACTATAAGAAATCAATCTGTTGAGTTCTACTGCGTACTCCATTGGAAGCTCTTTTGTGAATGGTTCAATGAAGCCCATCACGATCATATCTGTGGCTTCTTTTTCTGTTAAACCACGGCTCATCAAATAGTACAACTGTTCTTCTGAGATTTTAGATACTTTAGCTTCGTGTTCCAAGGCAACTTGTGAGTTGTGAATCTCATTAAATGGAATTGTATCTGATTTTGAAATATCATCCATAATAATCGTGTCACATTCAATATGTGATTTAGAATGTGTGGAGTTTTTGTTGAAGGTTACTTGTCCACGATAGTTTACGGCTCCACCAGATTTAGAGATGGATTTAGAAATAATCGATGAGCTTGTATTTGGTGCATTATGAATCATTTTGGCACCTGTATCTTGCTCTTGATTTGCGTTAGCAAAGGCGATCGAAAGCATTGTACCACGTGCGCCAGGACCGTCTAAATAGACAGCTGGATACTTCATAGAGACACGTGAACCTAAGTTACCATCAATCCATTCCACGGTCGCATTTGCCTCTGCTTTGGCACGTTTTGTTACCAAGTTATAGACATTATCTGACCAGTTTTGAATGGTTGAATAACGCATGTATCCACCTTCTTCACAGAAGATTTCAACAACAGCAGCGTGCAAGCTGGCTGATGAATATGTTGGTGCAGTACAGCCTTCCACATATTGGATAGAAGCTCCTTCATCAACAATGATTAAAGTACGTTCAAACTGTCCTGATTTTTCGTTATTGATACGGAAATAGGCTTGGATAGGAATTTCACACTTTACTCCCTTAGGCACGTAAACGAAGCTTCCTCCAGACCAAACTGCTGAGTTCAAGGCGGCTAATTTATTGTCTGTTGGAGGGACAAGTTTTGCAAAGTATTTTTTGAAAAGATCTGGATATTCCTTCAGAGCAGAATCGGTATCGGTGAAGATGATACCAAGCTTTTCAAATTCTTCCTTCATGTTGTGGTAAACAACTTCTGACTCATATTGTGCCGAAGCTCCTGCCAAATAAGCACGCTCTGCTTCTGGGATACCGATTCTTTCAAAGGTTTCCTTAATTTCATCAGGGACTTCTTCCCAAGTACGTGCAGGTTTATCGGTGGGTTTTTGGTAATACACTACATCATCAAAATCAATGTCTGACAAATCAGGTCCCCATTCTGGGAGATCTAATTTTTTGAAGGCTTCGAAGGACTTGAGGCGGAAATCCAGCATCCATTCTGGTTCTTCTTTTGCGGCCGACATTGTACGAATAACCTCTTCTGTCAGACCTGTTCCTGTAGACATGACTAATTCAGCATTATCATGAAAACCAAATTTATATTCTTCTAATACTGGAACTTCTTCTGTCATTATTTTCCTCTCTTTATTTGCATTCTAGTGAGATTCAGATACGGTAGCACTACCATCTGTCTCAATCGCTTTTTTCAGGGCATTCCACGCCAGAGTTGAACATTTTACCCGTTGCGGAAATTTAGAAACTCCTGCAAGGAATTGTGCGTCTCCTAAGCGCTCTTGCGCAGGATCTTCGTGTCCCGTCACCATTTCTGAAAAAATCCGTGCCAATTCCAAAGCTTCTGCTTTTGTCTTGCCAATCACAGCTTCCGTCATCATTGAAGCAGATGCTGTTGAAATTGTACAACCGTGCCCACTAAAGGCAATGTCGCTAATCTTATCTTCTGTAAACGCAACAGTCAAGCGAATAACATCACCGCAGGTTGGATTGTTCAAATCAACAACACAAGCCTGCTGGAGTTCACCTGCATGGCGCGGAGCAGAAGAGTGATCAAGAATTACTGCACGGTATAAATTATCTAATTTTGAAAGTGCCATTCTTTTTCTCCGTTTTTCTTAATACTATAAGCCGAAAAACTCTTTTGTCTTCAAAAGAGCGTCCACAAGTTTATCGCAGTCTTCCTTCGTATTATAAATATAAAAACTTGCGCGTGCAGTTGATGATTGACCAAGGTAATTCAACAAAGGCTGTGCACAATGATGACCAGCGCGTACAGCAACACCTTCCATATCCAAAGCTGTGGCTAAATCGTGAGGATGGAGGCCTTGAATATTAAAAGCAATCACACCACTTCGCTCTTCCACTGCTTCCGGGCCATAAATTTCTAAACCGTCAATCGCTTTTAGTTTAGGCATCACATAGGCCACAAGCTCTTGCTCATAACGATGAATATTGTCCATTCCTATTGCTTCAAGGTAATCAATGGCTGCTCCGAGCGCGATAGCACCTGCAATATTTGGCGTACCTGCCTCAAATTTCCACGGCAACTCGGTCCATGTCGAGTGACTTTCATAAACAAAGTCAATCATTTCCCCACCAAACTCGATAGGGTTCATTTGATCAAGTAAAGCCTCTTTTCCATAGAGGACACCAATTCCTGTTGGACCACACATTTTATGACCCGAAAAAGCAAAGAAATCCACATCCAAGTCTTGGACATCAATTTTCATATGCGGGACAGATTGTGCACCGTCAACAACAAAATAAGCACCGTAGTGATGAACCGACTCAGCAATTTCCTTAATCGGAGTAATCGATCCTAAAACATTTGAGGCATGGGTTAAACTTACAAACTTTGTTTTGGCAGTCAGTTTTTCCTTTAAGTCATCAATGTCCAAAGCACCATCTTTCAGATAAACAATCTTCAAAAGAGCCCCTGTTTTTTCAGCGACTTGTTGCCAAGGGACAAAGTTTGAATGGTGCTCTGCAACAGAAATAATAATCTCATCACCTGCTGTTAAAACTTGCTCTGCAAACTTTGTAACCCAATTTAAGCCCGTTGTCGTCCCACGTGTAAACAATACTTCCTTCGTAGATGCAGCATGAATAAACTTTCGCACCTTTTCACGGGCTGCCTCATAATCTGCCGTTGCACGCTCTGCTAGAGTATGAACCCCACGATGGACATTGGCATTATCATGTTCATAATATTTTGTCAAAATATCCAATACCTGCTGTGGCTTTTGGGTGGTGGCTGCATTGTCCAAGTAGACTAATGGTTCATCATTAACTTTTTGATTAAGAATTTTAAAGTCTTTTTTTAAGTCAATCATTAGATTGCCAACTTTCTCTCGATAATTGAGATAAATTCATCACGAACAGCTTTAATCGGAATCTCAGTCACAACTGCACCGAGGAAACCTCGAATAACAAGACGTTTGGCTGTTGTTTCATCTAAGCCTCGACTCATAAGATAGTACATATCCTCAGGATCGACCTGACCGATAGAAGCTGCGTGACCTGCAGTTACGTCATTTTCCTCAATCAGCAAAATAGGATTTGCATCACTGCGGGCACGGTCTGAAAGCATTAATACTCGGCTTTCTTGTTGCGCATCTGCCCCTTTAGCGCCACGCATGATTTGACCTATTCCATTAAAAGTCAATGTGCCTCGATCAAGAATAACGCCATGTTGCAAGATATGTCCTACTGAATTACGGCCAAAGTTTGTCACACGAGTATCAATCCCTTGGATTTGTTTCCCCATAGATAATCCAACAACTTTGATTTGTGAATGACTGCCATCACCTTTAAGATCACTGTCAAAATCACAAACAACATTGCCATCATTCATTGTTCCGATAGACCAATCAATTGTAGCATTATTTGCTAAATGACCACGGCGGCTGATATAGGCTGTCACATGTTCCCCTAAACGATCGATAGCGGCAAACTTCACTTGCGCGCCTTCAAGGGCAATGACTTCGATAGAAATATTTCCTGTAACCTTAACATTCCCGTCACCGATACTTTCCAAGCGTTCCAAATAATCAAGCTTACTGTTACGGCCAGCAATAATTAAGATGTGTTTATTGAAAGGCAAATCGGACTCAGAATCTTGATAGAACTTTGCTTCTACAGGGACATCAATTTCGACATTGTCCGGAATATATAAGACCGCACCGGAATTAAAACTAGCAACATTACTTGCTGCTAAACGATTTTCTTTATAACTCACAGCCTTGCCGAAATAAGTTTCGACTATCTCAGGAATTTCTTCCATTGCTGAGGCAAAATCAGTGAAAACAACACCTTTTTCAGCCAAATCTGGACGCATTTGTTCCATAACATTTTGACTTCCCACTTGTACCAAAAGTGGATGGTTAGGCAATTCTGTAAAGCTTGGTACATTTCCACTTGGCTCAGAATCCCCTATCTCTGTATTATCCAAGCCCCAACGATTGAATTTCACACGCTCAATATTAGGCATCTCTAACTCTGTCATAGCCTCAAAAGCTGTTTGACGTAAATCTGACAACCAATTTGGTTCAGCATGCATGAGCGAGAAATCTTTTATTTTTTCATTCATTTAATTGTATCTCCATGATAATGTTTGGTAGTTTAAAATTTTCTGACTTTTAACCACCGTACACAACATCAACTTATGCTTCTTCCTCGTACTCAATCCCTAATTCTTCAGAGATCTTAGCATAACCTTCTTTTTCAAGACGTTTCGCAAGTTCGGCTCCACCTGTCATAACGACACGGCCTTCCATCATGATATGAACAACATCGGGTGTAATATAGTCGAGCAGACGTTGGTAGTGCGTAATGATAAGCGCACCAAAACTTTCACCACGCATGGCGTTTACACCTTTGGAGACTACTTTAAGGGCATCAATATCAAGCCCAGAGTCAATTTCATCCAAAATAGCAAAAGTTGGTTCTAACATCAAGAGTTGGAGGATTTCATTACGTTTTTTCTCCCCACCAGAGAAACCTTCATTGAGGTAACGCTCTGCCATCTCTTCTTTCATGTTGAGCAATTCCATGTTTTTGTCCAACTTTTTGATGAAGTCCATAACAGAAATTTTATCGTCTTCTGCACGTTGAGCATTGATAGCTGCTCGCATAAACTCAGCATTTGTAATTCCTGGGATTTCTGATGGGTATTGCATCGCAAGGAATAACCCAAGACGCGCACGTTCATCGACTTCTAATTCAAGGATATTTTCACCGTCTAAGAGAATTTCTCCTTCAGTAACTGTATAAGCCGGATTTCCCATGATGGCTGCCGATAAGGTTGATTTACCTGTACCGTTTGGACCCATGATTGCATGTACTTCATTGGTATTAATTGTAAGATTTACACCTTTAAGGATTGCTTTGTCTTCAATACTTACATGAAGATTTTTAATTTCTAAAGTTGCCATTCTAACTCCTTCAATTCATAAGTAAAATATCTTTTACACTTCATCCTTCATTATATCAAAAAAGGAGTAAATCTGCTTTTTATCCGAATTATCCTTGATAAAATTCAAACATATTTTTGAATGCATTTTTTAAGATAGTCAAGAATAATGTACAGCGCTCATTACCCATCATTATCAGCTTTGAGAACGAAAAAGATAGCTGTGGCAAAAATAACCACAAACGATATTTTTTTGATTATTAACTAGCGAAACACTCAGGAAATTTATATAAAAATTTCTCTTCTTCATGAGTACCTTTAGGCACAAGGAAGATAGCTATGACGGAAATAATCAAAAACGATACTTTTTTTGATTATTGACTAATAAGACGCTCAGGAAATTTATATAAAAATTTCTCTTCTTCATGAGTGCCTTTAGGTACCATGAAGATAGCTATGACGGAAATAATCAAAAACGATACTTTTTTGATTATTGACTAATAAGACGCTCAGGAAATTTATATAAAAATTTCCGTTCTTCATTAGTGCCTTTAGGCACAAGGAAGATAGCGTATTAAAAAACAGGCGAAAAAATCATTTCCGTCCTGTTTTATCATGTTTATACCTTTTTTTTCGTTTCTTGTTTATGAGTTGTTCACGGTAATCTGAGCTCCCAATAAATCGCAATACATTGAGGAAAGGCTGTCGATTCTTACCCAGCATTCCAACCATATCAATAAAGAGGCCCAAGCCAAGCAGCAGAGCAATAATCAGGAAGATACCGCCAATACGACTTGAAACTTGTAAAATCAAGGAAATAAATGCAAAGATACCCGCAATACCATAAATAACTAACACAGCTCCACGATGCGTAAAGCCAATCTGCATCAAGCGATGATGCAAGTGCATCTTATCTGCACTGGAGATGCTCTGATTGTTAAGCTTACGGCGAACCATGGCGACAATCGTATCTGTCAATGGAACACCCAAAATTAAAAGTGGTGTCAAAACGGCTACAGCAGTTGCATTCTTCAAGCCTTGAAGAGAAACAACAGAAATCATAAAGCCTAAAAACAAGGCACCCGTATCTCCCAGATAAATAATCGCCGGATGATAATTATAGGAGAAAAAGCCCATAATCGCGGCTACCAAAGTAAAAATGGTGATGGGCAAGAATATATTTGGACTAGGCAAAAAGAAGTAGGACACAATCCCCATCGTAAACAGGGAAATGACGGAAACTCCACTAGCCAGACCATCCAAACCGTCGATTAGATTTACGGCATTTGTAATAGATACGATCCAAAAGACTGTAAAAATGAAAGACAGCCAAACTGGAAACTCTAGAAAAGGACCACCAAAAGGAATTTTCAAGTTATCAAATCGCGCATGCGTAAAGAACCATGTGATTGAAGCTGCAATAAGCAGCCCGAGCATCTTCATCTTCGGCGAGATTTCCTTGACATCATCAATAAGCCCTGTAATAACTACAACTCCCCCTGCAAAGATAAAGGGAAGAATATAGCTCGTATACGTAACCAGTTGAGAACGAGGAGCGAGGGGATGGCCTACCCCCACCCAAGGAAGTTGCGGATGTACAATTAGGGGAAGAATAAAGAGAGTAGAAATAGCAAAAGACAGGAAAACTGCAAGTCCTCCTGCTGAAGGCATGACTTTCGTATTGATCCGACGTTCATTTGGCTTATCTACTGCTCCTATACGGCGTGAGATAAAGGTCATTAAAGGTGTAAATATCAAGGACATCCCAAAAGTAACAAAGAGAACAATAAAGAACTCAACCGTAAAAGGGATACCTTTAATAGGGATTTCTTTTATAGTATCTATCATATCTTAAATTTTAGAGAGAACTTCCAAAGCACGAGTGGTTATCAATAATTCTCCATACTCCTGTAATGTTTCACGACTTTTGGCTGTTTCCCGCCCATATTCTAACATGCGTGCGCGCATTGCACTTACCTCTGTTTTACCTTTTGCTCTTTGATTATCAAGAATAATCAGATAAAACTTATCCTTATAGCCATAAAGCTCTGACTCCTCTGCCTCAATTTTGACATTTTTCACAGCTGCCAAAAGTTGCATCATGTTATCAAACTCGACAGAATAAAAGACAAAGTCCGGGTCCGGCTTACTTTTTACTTTTGTTTCTTTATTTTCAGTTGTGTTTTTATCTGGACTTGCTCCGCCATTTTGCTTCAAATCTTCAACACGACCAAAAAAATCTGTCATGAGCTGCTCGAACTCTTCTGGATCATCTGGAAGCGTGGTCGGATCAATGTCAATGTTTTCCTCTGTAACAATGATGTTTACACCTTTTGGAAAAGGCTGAATTTGGAAAGTCAAAAGCCCTGATGAAAACCTTTCTTCAAGTCCAAGCTCCTCTACAAGCTCATAAAAAAGATTTTCAACCATGGATTGATTGGTAAAAAAATCTGAGAGCTTCACATCGTGATCAACCAAGTCTTGAAAAGTTAGGCTAATCTTTATCGTTTTTTCGTTTATTTCTTCGTATTGCATGTTTTAACCTATATTTTTCTATGCCGGTCAGCTTACCGATAACCCTTAGTTCTATTTTTATAAACCGACATTCTTCACTTATAATTAACTGTTTCTCTTAATTATAACATATAAAAGACTTTTCGCGTTTTTTTGCCTCATTCAAAATCCTCCTGTTGGCTTGTTACTTTTACGAAAAAGTTTCGTATCATTCGCAATCCTTATGTTATTTACCTCTAAAATATATTTTTTTGATAGAATAGTTCTATGATTTATTACATTCTTGCCAATCCAAATGCCGGTTCCCGCAAAGGGGAGCGTTCATTGAAACTCCTGTTGCCTTATCTTGAAGAAAACGGCTTATCATATAAACTCTTTGCGACTGAGCGTACGGGTCAAGAAGCATCCTTTATCCAGCAAATTCTTGAAGAAAAAAAGCCCGAGGATCAACTCCTTATTTTAGGTGGAGATGGCACCATCTCTCTCGCCCTCAACGCCTTACCCGCTGATTTTTCCTTTGGCTATATTCCCTCAGGCTCTGGCAATGATTTTGCCCGCAGTCTCGGACTGTCCTTTGATCCTATCCAAGCTTTTAAAGATATCCGCCGCAACCAGATAAAAGATTTTTATGTTATGCAGTATAAATCCCAATCTTTTTCGGGATATGCCCTCAATAATGTGGGAATAGGGCTGGATGCTGCTATCGTTAAAGCTACAAACGGCAGTCGCGTAAAAAAGCTCCTGAACTCTATCAAACTGGGCAGGCTTTCTTATCTTATGACAGCTCTGCACGTTTTGTTCAGCAAAAAATCTTTCTGTATTTCTATTTACAATCTAAAGGATACATTCAAGTTTGACAATGCTTTTCTCCTTACTTTTACCAAACATCCTTATTTTGGTGGTGGGGTTAAAATTGCTCCCGAGGCCTCAAACCTCAATCAAGAGATACATCTTATCGAGCTGGACAAATACAGTATGCCTAAAATATTTTCACTTATCCCGAGTGTCCTTCAAGGAAGACATTTAGAAAACGATATTTTCCACCACAGTGTTTCTACTGCCGTGTCTGTCACACCTCAGTCCACCCAACCTGTACAGATTGATGGAGAAACTTTTGAGATACAAGCCAATGACACCTTGACTTTAACTTCTGAAAGAAGAAGTATTATTTGTTAATAAAAAAGAGGAATCCCCTGTCTGAGCATTCCTCTTTTTTCATACCGTCTTACACTTATCCCTGCCTCTCGAATAGAAGGCTTACTGCCGAACAATGAGGGCTGGGCGCACACCACCCCATCCTAAAATAGAACCTGCATGGTGACTAGACAACACCCCAATAGAGGGATCACGTTGCACCCGCCAAGCACCATCTGTCGCGAGCGTACGAAGCAACCACCAGTCACCTTCTGGTCCTGAGCCCACACGTGCTTCATGATCAGGGAAAGCACGTCCTGGACCTGACAAGCGGACTACATCTGCTAAGGAAAGGATAAATGCCCGCGGACTCCCACTTGAGTCAACTCGAGTCTCATCCGCCGCAACTTCAGGGAAAGCATCTAGGTTTGTTGGTAACCAGCGCCTCCGACCTGCTGTCCAAGTGAGTTCATCACCGTTAACACTTCCTGTCATAAAGTTGTCTGATACCCGCTGAACCCGTGCTTGAACTGAGGAATCAAGACCAGCATACCAGTCCTCGGTCCGTTGTTCCATAGTAGAGAAGTTTGTATTACGAATTGCCGCATTACGTATAATCATGTGATTATTATCTCCCATATTCTCCAAATGACGATACTGCTCCCCAGCCATAGTGAAGATGGTCCCCGGTGCCATGAT
>NZ_DKXK01000072.1:0-16296 GCF_002492185.1 Lactococcus sp. UBA7128 | reverse complement strand
CTTTAGTATCATGGCACCGGGGACTATCTTCACCATGGCTAATGAGCAGTATCTCTACCTTGAAAATATGGGGAATAACCATATGATTATTCGGAATGAGATGATTCCAAATACAACCTTTAACGGTCAAAATAATGCGCTTAACGACTGGTATGGAGCTCTTAATCCAACAGTTCAAGCTATGGTTCAGCCTGTATCAGATGCTTTTAATACAGGAAATCTTGCGGAGGGAGAATTACATTGGAGACCAGGCGGGGGTTATGCTCCTGGAAATTGGCGATGGCTACCTGTCAATCTCGGGGAGTTCCCTGATGCAGCAGCAGATATTACGGAAGTTAATTCAGGCGGTAGCCCGCGTGCCTTTGCACTTTCTCTAGCAGATGTGGTTCGTTTATCCGGACCAGGACGCGCTTTCCCGAGTCGTGCGGAACGGGTAGCAGGAAATGCTGGCGAAAATAATGGTTGGTGGACTCGGACTCCTGGAGCTGCTGGCGGTAACGGTGCTTGGCGTGTGTTTGCTGAAAGTGAATCTAATCCGTATGGTGGCGGCTTACATGGCAGTGGTAGCATGAACTACTCAACAGTAGCTAGAGGTGTCCGCCCTGCCCTTATCGTCAATCAATCCAACTAGGGAAGCAAAAAAGTTCCATAAACGAAAAAAACGCTTAACTTGCGTGTGAATAGCAAGGTTGAGCGTTTTTATTTTTGTATTTAGACCAGAGTGAGTACATGTTCTATCTTTGTCTCTGACTTTTTTCCTTTACTTCATACCAATGGTGTAGTCCTCATCCGACATAGGCTCAACTTCGCCTAATAAGTAAGAGTTTCCGACTTGACTGAAGAAGTCATGGTTTGATGAAGATGTAGAGATACCGTTCATCACAACAGAGTTGACATCAGCTGCTGTATCTGGGAAGAGGGGGTCTTGGCCTAAGTTCATCAGTGCTTTATTGGCATTGTAACGGAGGAACTTCAAGACTTCGTCTGTCCAACCAATCTCATCATAGAGCAGGTGTGTATAAGCTTCTTCGTTTTCATAAAGTTCGTAAAGCAAGTTATACATCCAGTCGCGAAGTTCGCTTTGTTCTTCTTCTGGCAGCTCGTTGAAGCCCAGTTGAAACTTGTAGCCAATGTATGTCCCGTGGACACTTTCATCACGAATGATGAGTTTGATGATTTCTGCAGAGTTAATCATCTTGTTATTGCCCAGATACCAAAGGGGCGTAAAGAAACCAGAGTAGAAGAGGCAGGTTTCAAGGAAAACGCTGGCCACCTTTTTTTGAAGCGCACTGCCGTTTTGGTAGATGTCATTGATAATTTTGGCTTTCTTTTGCATATAGACATTCGTATCGACCCAGTCAAAGAGTTCTTCAATCTCTGACTTTGTATTTAAAGTACTGAAGATTGTGGAGTATGACTTGGCATGTACGGACTCCATAAACTGAATATTGTTGAAACACGCGATTTCTTGAGGGGTGCGTGCATCATGCTTAAGCACCTCAGCTCCATCAACAGACTGTAAAGTATCCAAGAGAGTCAATCCAGCGAAGGCTTTGGCAAAGGTATCACGTTCAACCTGCGGTAGCTTGCGCCAATCATCAAGGTCGTTAGAAACAGGGACACGTGTGTCCAACCAAAACTGGCTGGTCAGTTTTTCCCAAGTATATTTATCAATAGAGTCCTCGATTGCATTCCAGTTGATGGCTGCATAGTAAGTAGGGACTTTTTGGTTATTTTGTTCAGACATAGTACTTCCTTTTTTTAAACAACACAGCTTTCACATTGATTTGCGCCAACTTCGGCTTCATCGTCAGTAAATGTACGGACGTAATAGATTGTTTTGATTCCTTTGTTGTAGGCATAGTTACGCAAGATACTCAAATCACGTGTTGTCATTTTGTTGTTCGTAATTTTCCACTCGTAAAGACCTTCCGGCAAGGTTGAACGCATGAAGAGGGTCATAGACAGTCCTTGGTCAACATGTTCAGTTGCAGCAGCGTAAACATCAATCACGGCACGCATGTCTGTATCATAGGCTGATTTGTAGTAAGGAATGGTATCTGTTGAAAGGCCAGCCGCAGGGTAGTAAATCTTACCGACTTTCTTTTCTTGACGTTCTTCAATGCGATTGACGATAGGGTGAATAGAAGAAGAGCAATCATTGATGTAAGAGATAGAACCATTTGGTGCAACAGCCATTCGGTAAGAATTATAAAGGCCATTTTGCATAACCTTTTCTTTCAAGGCTGCCCATTCAGCAGGACCAGGTACGGGGATATCAGCAAAGAGCGCTTGGATGTCCTCCGATACGGCTGCAAAGTAATCGTGTTCAAGGTATTTATCAAAGTAAGAGCCGTCTGCATAGGCAGATTTTTCAAAATCTTTGAAGCTTTCTTGACGTTCCATTGCAAGAACGTTTGAAGCGACTAAGGTATAGTAGTTCAGCAGCATGAAATAGACACTTGTGAACTCCACAGCTGCCTTGCTGTCATAGTGAATATGATTTTTCGCAAGGAAGGAGTGAAGCCCCATAGCGCCAAGACCGATAGCACGCATCTCATCATTACCTTTACGGACTGTAGGTACAGCGTTAAGATTTGATGTTTCCGAGATAAAAGTTAGGGCGCGGACCATTGACTCGATCGAGCTGCCAAAGTCTGCACCAGAAGTCATCATGTTCATGACATTTGTTGACCCTAAGTTACAAGCAACGTCAGTACCAAGTTTTGCGTAAGTCTGGTCATCATTCAAGACAGAAGGAGTTTGAACTTGAAGAATTTCAGAACAAAGATTACTCATCGAGATAACGCCGTCTACAGGGTTTGCTTTGTTTACTGTGTCAATGTTGACGATGTAAGGGTAGCCTGACTCTTGTTGCAGTTTAGAAAGCTCTTGTTCTAGCTCGCGTGCACTGATTTTGACTTTACGAATATTATCATTAGCAAGCATGTTGTCGTATTCAGCCGTGATATCAACATGTGCAAAAGGCATACCGTATTCTTTTTCTACGAAGTAAGGTTCAAAAAGATACATGTCTTCGCCTTTAGCGGCTAATTCGTAGAACTTATCTGGAACGGTTACACCGAGAGACAAAGTTTTCACACGGATCTTTTCATCCGCATTTTCTTTCTTTGTAGAGAGAAATTCCATAATATCTGGGTGGAAGACCGAAAGATAAACAACACCAGCGCCTTGACGTTGCCCAAGCTGGTTAGCATAAGAGAAGCTATCTTCAAAAAGCTTCATAACTGGAACTACACCAGCTGCAACACCGTCATACCCCTTGATAGGAGCTCCAGCACCACGCAGGTTGCTCAGATTAAGACCAACACCACCCCCATTTTTTGAAAGTTGGAGGGCAGAGTTGATGGTACGACCAATCGAGTTCATATCATCAGTCAGTTGTAAAAGGAAACAGCTGACGAATTCACCACGGCGCTTACGCCCTGCATTGAGGAAGGTTGGCGTAGCTGGTTGATAGCGACGGTTAAGCATGGCAAATGCCAGATTACGTGCTAACTTTTTATCTCCGTCTGCCATATAGAGGGCGTTCATCAGGACACGATCTTCAAAGTCTTCGAGATAAAGCGTGCCTTCATTGTTCTTCATGGCATATTGATTGTAGAACTTATAGGCAGCCATAAAACTATCAAAACGAAAACCAAAATCTACCAATTCTTGGTGAAGTTGTTCGATGAAGCTCATCTCATACTTGTTAATAAAGTCTTCTTCCAGATAGTCTTCTTCTAGAAGCGCCGCAATTTTTTCAGCGTAAGTATCTTTTTTGAAACTGTTTGGTTTGACGTTTTCCTTGAAGAAAGCAGAGATAGCTTCCTTGTCTTTTGCTAAAGGAATAGAGCCATTAACAGGTATATTGATTTGATTGTTAAGCGTAAAGTACGTAACATCTTCAAGATTTTTAAGTGACATATATTTCTCCGGGTCTTAAGACCGCATATTAATAATTTATTTTTTGTACAGTCTAACTATTTAAGACTGATAGCTGCGCCAGAATCGAGCCGGGCAGCGATTTCTTCAACAGCAGCAACATCTGCCGGTGTGCCATTAAACTCAAAATCGTAGACGATAGGAATTTTGAATTGGGCAGACAACTGTTTTGCAGTAAAGATGTAGAGGAAAGCAAAGTTACGGTTTCCGGTACCAACAATTCCCTTGCAGTGCTGGGCATTATCGGCGTAGGCCATGAATTCAAAGACAGGATCCATGATGTCCATACTTCTTTCAGCACCAGGTGTTTCGTCTGCATAGCTAGGTACGACTAATAGGAAGTCTTCATTTACTTCAAATTCCGGATTTTGAGGTAAAATCTCCTCATGTTCTAGACGGGTTTTGTTTGCAAAGCGGCGCGTTTGACCGGTTATGCTAAAATATACTAATTTCATGCCAATTTTGCCAATTCACTAGGATTAAAGCCAGAGAAAGAAACCTCTCCCTTGACGATAACAGGAGCTGCACGGTAGCCCATATCGAGAACCGTTTGAACAAATTCTGGTTTTTCATCAATGTTGATTTCTTCAAAATTAACAGTGTGCTCAGTGAGCCATTTTTTTACCATTTTGCATTGCATACAATTGTTTTTTGAGTAGACAGTAACCATAATTTATTTCTCCAATTTTTTCTAAAAAAATTTCTTTGTTTATGTGTTTATTTTAGTATAAAAAAAATACCTAGTCAAGTTATCGATACTAGATATTGTGTGTGCGAATTATGTAAAATACTATATATTGTGTTGTTTGCTGAGGTTAAGGCCAAACGGAACCAGAGATTCTTCCTTGTTTTTTATTCTTTGGATATTGCTTTTATGACGGATGATGATAATTAAAGCTAAAACCATAATAATCAGTGAGAAGAGGGGATCATAGTTTGGGAGGATAAAGTGAAAGTGGGGGAAAATAAGGACGCCAAGCAGAGCAGCTATGGCTCCTGCAATGGAAGACAAGCTAATCATGCTAAAGAGATAGAGAACCAAGAAGAAAATCACAGCTAAATATAGGAGGAAAAAAGGGTTAAAGCCCAAAACAACACCAGCAGAAGTGGCAACAGCTTTCCCGCCTTTAAACTTGTCAAAGATGGAAACGGTGTGCCCTACAACGGCAAGTAATCCAAAAATGAGGGGAGAAACACCATGGACATGAAATATAAGAGGTAAAAGTGTTGCTAAAGTTCCTTTAAGCAAGTCAAAGATAAAAACGATGATACCTGCTTTTTTCCCCAGTATGCGGAAAGTGTTTGTTGTACCCGTATTTCCAGACCCGTGTTCGTGCAGGTCTTTTTTATAGAAAACTTTCCCAATCCAAAGCCCGGTAGGAATTGCTCCTATAAGATAAGCGAGGAGGCATAAAATTATTGTAGTCATATCATCTTTCTTTTATGTTTATAATAGCTCCACAATTATAACATAAAAGTTGATGAATTTTGATATTTTATGAAGAAAAACCTTTTCTTTTTGTAGAAGTGGAGGAATGAAAAACGATCCTTCAAATGATAAAGACCTTTGACAAAGGCTCCTTAAGAATGTAGAATAGGAAAGATGAATATTTCTGCCAGTTAAAGTTGGCTTAAATGGAGAATAATGAATGATAGATATAAATAATTATGATGACAGTGCGATTCAGGTTTTAGAGGGTCTTGATGCTGTAAGAAAGCGTCCTGGGATGTATATTGGCTCAACGGACTCGACTGGATTGCATCACTTGATTTGGGAAATTGTTGATAATGCAGTCGATGAAGCACTTTCTGGTTTTGGGACAAAAATTGCTGTAACTTTAAATAAAGACGGTTCCGTAACAGTAGAAGATGAAGGGCGGGGTATGCCAGTGGGGACACACGTTACGGGAAAGCCAACTGTCGAAGTTATTTTCACAGTACTTCATGCTGGTGGAAAGTTTGGGCAAGGCGGTTATAAAACATCTGGAGGCCTACATGGTGTAGGGTCATCAGTTGTAAACGCCTTGTCAAGCTGGCTTGAAGTAGAAATTACCCGCGATGGTAGCGTTTATCGTCAGCGTTTTGAAAATGGCGGACATCCTGTAACGACCTTGGAAAAAGTTGGAAAGGCCCCTAAGTCCAAAACAGGTACAAAAGTTACTTTCATGCCTGATGCAACAATTTTTTCAACAATTGAATTTAAATATCAAACAATATTCGAACGTTTGAATGAATCCGCATTTCTACTTAAAGACGTTACGCTTTCACTTACAGACAATCGTGGAAATGAAGAGGTTAAGGATGAATTTCACTACGAAAATGGTGTTCAGGACTTCGTAAGTTATCTCAATGAAGACAAGGATACTTTAACACCTGTCCTTTATTTTTCAGGGGATCAGGATGCATTTCAAGTGGAAGTAGCTTTACAATATAACGACGGCTACTCTGAAAACATTCTTTCTTTTGTAAATAACGTGCGTACAAAAGATGGAGGGACACATGAGGCAGGACTAAAGACAGCCTTAACTAAGGTCATGAATGAGTATGCAAGAAAGACAGGACTGCTTAAAGATAAGGATAAGAACTTGGAAGGTTCTGACTATCGTGAAGGCTTGACAGGGGTCTTATCTATCCTTGTTCCAGAAGAATATCTGCAGTTTGAAGGACAAACCAAGGACAAACTAGGTTCTCCTTTAGCCCGTCCAGCAGTTGATGCGCTCGTTTCTGAAAAACTGACCTTTTACCTTTTGGAAAATGGTGAGCTGGCACAGAAATTAATTCGAAAAGCAATTAAAGCACGCGAGGCGCGTGAAGCTGCGCGTAAAGCACGGGAAGAGTCAAGAACAGGAAAGAAAAGTAAAAAAGATAAAGGCCTTCTTTCAGGAAAACTAACGCCAGCACAAACGAAAAATCCTAATAAAAATGAATTGTACCTTGTCGAAGGAGACTCTGCTGGAGGCTCAGCAAAACAAGGACGAGACCGTAAATTCCAAGCGATTCTTCCTTTGCGTGGGAAAGTCATCAATACGGAAAAAGCTAAAATGCAGGACATCCTCAAAAATGAGGAAATCAACACAATGATTTATACCATCGGTGCTGGTGTTGGTGCAGACTTTACCCTTGAAGATCGGAACTATGATAAAGTGATTATTATGACCGATGCAGATACAGACGGTGCTCATATTCAGACTTTACTTCTTACCTTTTTCTATCGTTATATGAAGCCCCTTCTCGAAAATGGTCACGTTTATATTGCCTTACCACCTCTTTATAAAATGAGTCAAGGAAAGGGCAAAAAAGAAAAGATTGCCTATGCTTGGACGGATGCAGAGTTAGAAAAACTTCGTCAAGATTTTGGCAAGGGAGCTACTCTTCAACGCTATAAAGGTCTGGGTGAGATGAATGCAGAGCAGCTTTGGGAAACAACCATGAACCCAGAAACGCGTACATTGATTCAAGTAACCATAGATGATGCGGCTCAGGCAGAAAAACGTGTTTCTGTCTTAATGGGAGATAAGGTTGAACCACGTCGTAAGTGGATTGAAAACAATGTGAAGTTTACACTCGAAGAAAACACGGTCTTTTAAGCTAAGCAAACGGCTCTAAGTCTAAGTTAGGGAGGAAATGAAATGGGACAGCATTATGTTGTGTTTGATTTTGAAACGACAGGTTTCAGCCCTCAAAAAAATGAAATTATCCAGATTGGTGCTGTGAAGTACGATGATATGCACCAAGAAGTCGGTCGATTTAATCAGTTGATTAAGCCCACACGTTCTTATCCTCCAACTAAAATTTCAAAATTGACCGGAATTTGGCCAGCAGCCTTGGTAGAACAACCGGTTCTTTCAGAGGTTTTGCCAGATTTTCTTGCTTTTTCTAGGGATAGTCTTATGGTTGCCCACAATGCGCCTTTCGATGTCAGCTTCCTTTATCAAGCTATTGTAGATTGTGAGATAGAAAATGCACCACATTTTCAAGTTTATGATACGCTTTCAGAAGCAAAAAAATTGGTACAGATGCCCAACTACAAGCTAGAAACCTTTAAGGATGTTTTGGGCATCGATTTACGTAGCCACGATGCACTTAATGACTGTCTTATAACGGCAAAGCTGTACCAATACTTGCAGAACTTGTCACGTCCGCCTCAACCGCAAGCTATATCGACTGAAAGTTTACAAATGGATTTGTTTGGTGGGGCTGACACAGCAGTAACGGAAGAAGTGCGGCGAAAGTTAAGCTTGCCCATCACTAAAGAGCTGGTGTATTACCGTAGAGATAAGGCGCGAAACTGGCAAAAGTTTGAAGTGACCGGTTTGGCAGTTACAGCGGCTTATTCTACGGGGTATAGTCTAACCGTTACACTCTACAACAACGAGAAAGTAACCATCCATTCTGATTTTTTAAAAGAGATGCAGAAGGCAAACTTTATAAATGAAATAAGCAAAGAGGAATAAACGTATGGGCTGGAAAATTAAAAATTTTGAGGAACTCACAAGATCAGAACTTTATAAAATTTTAGAAGCACGTTCGGAGGTTTTTGTTCTTGAGCAAGAATGTGCTTATCAAGATATTGATGGGAAAGATCAAAAAGCTTTACACCTGTGGTTAGAAGATATATCAGGAGAAATTCAGGCTTATTGTCGAATTTTACCAGCTGGTCTTTCTTATTCTGAAGCTTCCATCGGTCGTGTTCTGGTTAGGGAAAGTCAGCGTGGCAAGGGAACTGCTCGGAAAATGCTGGAACAGGCACTTGATTTTCTTGCTCATGCTTGGCGAGAACCAGCAGTGCGTATTGAAGCACAGTACTATCTCCGGAAATTTTATGCTTCCTTCGGGTTTATTGAAGACTCTGAACCATTTTTAGAAGACGGCATTAAACATGTTGAGATGATCTTGGATTTAAAAGATTTCCCCTCTTAAAAAAGCATTTCGAAAATTTAGATAGATGAGATAAATGTCGGAGGATTTATGTCTAATATACAAACTCTACCTTTAGAGGATATTATGGGCGAGCGCTTTGGGCGCTATTCAAAATACATTATTCAGGAACGTGCCCTGCCTGATATTCGCGACGGTTTAAAACCTGTTCAACGTCGTATCCTGTATTCGATGAATAAGGATGGCAATACTTTTGATAAAGCTTATCGTAAGTCTGCCAAGTCTGTCGGTAATGTCATGGGTAACTTTCACCCACATGGTGACAGCTCAATTTATGATGCGATGATTCGCTTGTCACAAGATTGGAAAATGCTGGAGCCCTTGATTGAAATGCACGGGAATAATGGGTCGATGGACGGTGATCCACCGGCTGCTATGCGTTATACAGAAGCACGTTTATCAGAAATTTCTTCGTATTTGTTAAAAGATATTGAGAAAGATACCGTTGCTCATGCGTGGAACTTTGACGACACGGAAAAAGAGCCAACTGTACTGCCCGCAAGTTTTCCTAACTTATTGGTGAATGGCTCAACAGGTATTTCCGCGGGGTATGCGACAGATATTCCGCCACATAATCTTGCAGAAGTTATTGATGCGACAATCTACATGATTGATCATCCTAAAGCTGATGTTGAGAAAATCATGACTCTTATGCCCGGACCAGACTTTCCTACAGGGGCTATCATCCAAGGCCGTAGTGAAATCAAGAAAGCTTATGAAACAGGTAAGGGACGCATCGTTGTACGTTCAAAGGTGGACGTGGAGAAACTTAAAGGCGGACGTGAACAACTTGTTGTTACTGAAATTCCTTATGAGATTAACAAGGCGACATTAGTCAAACGTATTGATGATGTGCGAGTAAATGCCAAAGTACCTGGTATTTCCGAAGTGCGTGACGAGTCCGACCGTGAAGGTTTACGTATTGCAATCGAGCTTAAAAAAGAAGCCAACAGTCAGCTGGTGCTTAACTACCTCTATAAAAACACAGACTTGCAAATCAATTATAATTTTAATATGGTTGCAATTGATAACATGACGCCACGTCAAGTCGGTGTTCTCCCTGTTTTGCGCTCTTACATTGCCCATCGTCAGGATGTTATCGTTAAACGTTCAAAATTTGACTTGAGTAAGGCTGAAAAACGTTTGCATCTGGTAGAAGGTTTGATCCGCATGGTTTCTATCTTGGATGAAGTCGTTGCTTTAATCCGTGCTTCTGAAAATAAATCAGATGCTAAGGAAAACCTGAAAGTGAGCTATGATTTCAGTGAAGAACAGGCAGAAGCGATAGTAACTTTGCAACTTTATCGTTTGACCAATACAGATATTGTGACTTTGGAAAATGAACAGTCAGAGCTAGAAAGTAAAATTTTAGAACTGCGTGCCATTATCAACGATGAGCGTACGTTATTCAACTTGATGAAGCGTGAGTTGCGTGAGGTGAAAAAGAAGTTCGGAAAGGAAAGACGCTCTGAACTGCAAGATACAGTAGAAACGATTGAGATTGAGGCACAGCAGTTGATTGCCGAAGAAGAAACCGTTGTTTCTGTAACACGTGGCGGTTATGTTAAACGTACCTCACCGCGTAGTTTTGCATCGTCAAATGTTGAAGAAGTAGGAAAACGTGAGGATGATGCGCTGATTTTCGTCAAGGAAGGGGCACGTACAACGCAGCATTTGCTTCTCTTCACAAGTTTGGGGAATCTGATTTATCGTCCAGTGCATGAACTAGTAGATGTACGCTGGAAGGATATTGGCGAACATCTGTCGCAAACACTGAATAACTTTGCAACCAATGAAGAGATTCTCTTTGCGCAGGTTTTAGATAATTTTGATGAAAAATTGAACTATATGGTAGTGACAGCTGCTGGACAAATAAAACAAATTGAGCTGGCTTCATTTAGACCTTGGCGGACTTATCGTTCGAAGTCAATAGTTTATGGCAAACTGAAAGGTGAAAAAGATAGAATTGTTACGGTTGAACCTATTACACAGGGTGATGTGGATGTGATGTTGATTTCGGAAAATGGCTATGCACTGCGCTTCAATATTTCCGAAGTTCCAGTAGTTGGTGCAAAAGCTGCGGGAGTTAAAGCTATGAACCTCAAAGCGGGGGATATGATAAAAGCGGCCTTTTTTGTTCAGACAGACAGCTGGTATCTTTTGACACAGCGTGGATTTATTAAACGTGTGAAGTCGGACGAGATCCCAGAAACCAGCCGTGCAAACAGAGGACTTCAAGTTTTACGTCCGCTTAAGGCAAATCAACACACTGTATTTGCAGCTGGAAGTGTTGTGAATACGAATAAAGCGCCACTTCCAGAAACAGTCGACCTCTTTAGTATCACAGAAACCGAAACTTTAGATAGTGATGAGCTCCAAGTCTTGGAGGTTACCTCAGATATAGGTAAAGTTTATGATATAGAATTAACAGACTTAAGTCTATCAGAACGTGCAAGTAATGGTCATCCACTATCTGAAGATATCACGCGCGTTATTGAAGCGAAAATAAAATAAAAGCAGTCCTTGATGATAGGGGATGCTAAAAAAGCCGGGAAATTCATTTTTCTCGGCTTTTTTATACAACATGTAGACGTAATTTTGTTTTTCTGACATAAGCCATTGTATTTAAGAAAAATTATCTAAAGTTTTTCAGCCTCCTTTGATGATAAGAAATGCTTTTTTACAAGGAATAAGTCGCTAAAGTGTGGGACTTATACAAGAGGAATTTCCTCTTGTTGAGGTGAACAAGGGATTTAAAAACAAGGGTGAACAGTGAGAATTTATGGTATAATAGAGACAGTGTTTATACATTGAAAGAGGAGAACATGGAAGATAAAAATATCATAAATGTCAATCTTGCTGAGGAGATGAAAACCAGTTTTCGTGACTATGCAATGTCAGTTATTGTGGCTCGTGCCCTACCTGATGTACGCGATGGTTTGAAGCCGGTTCATCGCCGCATTCTTTACGGAATGAACGAGCTTGGTACAACGCCTGATAAGCCACATAAAAAATCTGCCCGTATTACCGGGGATGTCATGGGTAAATATCACCCACATGGAGACAGCTCGATTTATGAGGCAATGGTGCGTATGGCTCAGTGGTGGAGTTACCGCCATATGCTGGTTGACGGACATGGGAACTTTGGCTCCATGGATGGAGACGGTGCTGCCGCACAACGTTATACCGAAGCACGGATGTCCAAAATTGCCTTGGAAATGCTCCGAGACATCAACAAAAATACTGTTGACTTTATTGATAACTATGACGGAACGGAACGTGAGCCAGAAGTTCTTCCTGCGCGCTTCCCTAACCTCTTGGTTAACGGAACAACGGGGATTGCCGTCGGTATGGCGACAAATATCCCCCCTCATAACTTAGGCGAAACAATTGATGCGGTTGACTTACTGATGGAAAATCCAGAGGCGACAACCCGTGATTTGATGGAAGTGTTACCTGGACCAGACTTTCCTACAGGAGCGCTGGTTATGGGCAAATCCGGCATTCGCCGTGCTTATGAGACAGGTAAAGGCTCAATTACACTTCGTGCGAAAACAGAAATCGAAGAATTACCTGGTGGTAAGGAACGTATCGTAGTCACTGAGTTCCCTTATATGGTCAATAAGTCAAAAGTGCATGAGCATATTGTGCGTTTGGCACAAGAAAAACGCATAGAAGGTATTACAGCCTGCCGTGACGAGTCAAGCCGTGAAGGTGTGCGCCTAGTTGTTGAAGTCCGTCGTGATGCATCTGCTCACGTGATTTTGAACAACTTGTTCAAACTTACACAGTTACAAACATCCTTTGGCTTTAATATGTTGGCCATCGAAAAAGGGACGCCAAAGATTCTGTCATTGAAACAAATCTTGACCGACTACATTGAGCACCAAATCGAAGTTGTGGAACGTCGTACGCGCTTTGATAAAGCCCGTGCAGAGGCCCGTGCGCATATCTTAGAAGGTTTGCGTATTGCCTTGGATAATATTGATCGTATGATTACAATTATCCGCGAATCTGCAACGGATGCGATTGCTCAAAAAGCGATGATGGACGAATTCCAATTGTCAGATAAGCAATCGCAAGCTATCTTGGATATGCGTTTGCGCCGTTTGACAGGTTTGGAACGTGACAAGATTGAAAGTGAGTATCAAGAGCTTATTGCCTTGATTGCTGATTTGGCAGATATCCTAGCAAAACCAGAACGTGTAAAAGCTATTATTCGTGAAGAGCTGGGTGAAATTAAGCGTAAGTTTGCTGATGAGCGCCGTACAGAGCTCTTAGTCGGCGAAGTGTTGAATCTGGAAGATGAAGACCTTATCGAAGAAGAAGATGTCTTGATTACTCTTTCCAACAAGGGATACATCAAACGTCTCAGCAATGACGAGTTCCGGGCGCAAAAACGTGGTGGACGTGGTGTACAGGGGATGAATATGACTGATGATGACTTTGTACAACATCTGGTCTCCACAAGTACACATGATAACTTGCTCTTCTTTACAAACTTAGGGCGTGTTTATCGTATGAAGGGCTATGAAATTCCTGAATATGGCCGTACAGCGAAAGGCTTACCTATTGTCAATCTTTTGAAACTTGACGAAGGAGAAAGGATTCAGACTGTTATCAATGTGGTGAAGTCAGATGAGGAAAGATATCTGTTCTTTACGACACGTAACGGCTTAGTTAAACGTACCAATACAAAGCAATTTGCGAATATTCGTACGAATGGGCTGAAAGCACTTAATCTTCGTGAAGGCGATGAATTGATTAATGTCCTTCTCACATCGGGTGAGGAAAATATTATCATCGGAACACACAATGGGTTCTCAGTCCGCTTTGAGGAGACAGTTGTCCGTGATATGGGACGTTCTGCTACCGGTGTGAAAGGTGTCAGCCTGCGTGAAGGCGACTTTGTCGTTGGTACAGCGACTGTTCATGATGAACAGGAAGTTTTGGTTATTTCTGAAAAAGGTTTAGGTAAACGGACAATTGCGAGTGAATACCCAACGAAAGGACGTGGCGGTAAAGGGATTAAAGTCATGAATATTACCGAACGTACAGGAAAGCTTGCTGGCTTGACTGCTATTGATGGTAAAGAAGATATCATGGTTATCACCGACACAGGTGTAGTGATTCGTACAAGTGTGGACAATATTTCACAAACAGGTCGTGCAGCTCAAGGAGTGAAAATCATGCGTTTAGATGATGAAGCACAAATTATGACCTTTGCCCTTGTTGAACCTGAACAAGAAGACGAAGAAGTAAGTGAAGCAGATACAGTTCCAAATACTGAAGAATAAAATGAAAAAACTATTTATATTCTTGACGACAGCTGTCAGTATCTTTTTACTGGCAGCTTGTAGTTCAAATACGGATGCGCGTAATCTTTTAGAGCAGCCGATAAAAAAGGATGCCACAACGATGGGAACTTATATCCAAGTTACTGTCTATGATAAGGGTAAGGAAAAAGCGGTTGAAGAAGCTCTAAAGATTGCTGAAAAATACGACGATTGGATTTCTGTAGATAAGGCAGGGTCAGTCATTGCTGAGATTAATGATAAGGCAGGTCTCCAACCAGTAAAAGTAAATTCGGATATTTATGAGCTGATCAAACTGGGTTATAACTATTCTGCTAAAAACATGGGTTATGACATTACGATTGGTCCCCTAAGCAAACTTTGGAATATTGGCTTTCCTGATGCACGTAAGCCTGAACAAGCAGAGATAAATGCCGTTTTACCACTGATTAACCATCAATTTCTTGAATTTGATGAGCAAAAGAGTACTGTTTATTTAAGTCAGAAAGGCGCGAAGCTTGATTTAGGTTCCATTGCCAAAGGCTATACTGCGATGAAGATGGTTGAGTACCTCAAAAATAACGGAGTAACGACAGGTATTGTCGACTTAGGATCAAGCTCTATCTATGTGATTGGGCAATCCCCGCGCAATGGTGGTGATCCTTGGACAATAGCTATCAAAGATCCGAACGATTCTGAAAAATCACAGCTGGGTATTTTAAAAGCAAGGGATCAACATGTGAACACTTCGGGAATTTATGAGCGCTATTTAGAAGTCGGAGGTCATCGTTATTCACATATTCTAAATCCCAAAACGGGCTTTCCATTTGATAATGACATTGCCAGCATCACCCTTTTGATTTCAGGAGAGGATGCCAGTAATGGCGATGGACTGTCTACGATGATTTATACTCTTGGCACCAAAAAAGGTTATGAATATGTTCAAACTTTGGAGAATGTACAAGCTGTATTTGTGGACAAGGACAGTAAAGTTTATATCACAGAGGGCCTCAAAGATCAATTTGAATTAACCAATGATAACTATAAAATGGGCAAGATAGATGACTTAAAATAGAAGGAAGAGTAAATGACGAAAAAGAAGAAAAGTGGGAAAAAGATATTTATCAATTTTCTTATTGTGATCCTTTTTCTTGTAGGTTTAGTTCTTGTTTTTAATAAACCTATTCGAAATTGGCTCATCGGTTTAAATTCGAGCCACTATCAGATTAATAACGTGACACGAGAAACGATTAAAGAAAATAAAGAAGCAGAGGCAACCTTTGACTTTGACAGCGTAGAATCTATTAGTTTTGAGCAGGTTTTGCGCGACCAGATGAATCGTCAAGCGATGCCGGTGATTGGAGGAATTGCTATTCCTGAGGTTGGGATTAACCTTCCTATTTTCAAAGGCTTAGCCAATGCAAATTTGGCTTTTGGAGCAGGAACAATGAAAGAAGACCAAGTGATGGGACAGGGCAATTATGCTCTGGCGAGTCATAATGTTACAGGTTTTACGAGCAATACCAATCTTCTTTTTACCCCTTTAGAGCGGGCCAAGAAAGGTATGGTAATCTATGTTACAGATAAGAATAATATCTACCAATACCGGATTACTGAGGTATTCGTTGTCTCACCTGAACATTCAGAAGTCATTGATGATAGACCGGGAAAAACGGAGATTACTTTGGTGACCTGCGCAGACCCCGGAGCTATAAATCGAATTATTGTACATGGTACTTTTGAGAAAAAAGTAGCCTTTGACGATGCAACAGCCGATATGAGTTCTGCTTTTGAACGGAGCTACAACCAAATCTTATAATAAAAAGAGGAGACAGGAGTCTCAAAAATGAAAAAATGCTTAGTCACTGTATAAGAATTTTTTCTGAGGCAGAAAGTTTTCTCCGTTTGATAAAGATAAAAAATGACTGAACACAATTGTGTCAGTCATTTTTACTATAATTTGTTCAAAAGAGTCGTTAAGAATATTCCGCTTGGCGGAATTTTTATCATTTCTTATACACGAGGCTCAGCATTTTTCAACCTTGTGTTTTAGCTGAACTCGGTTAAAGTCCTACTTGGTTCTCATTTTTTGATCTTGAATTTATAATTTAAGTGC